>NZ_JADWMP020000058.1:0-674 GCF_015767295.1 Shewanella sp. DW31 | reverse complement strand
GCCCCACTGGTAAGGGCGTATGGTGGATGCCTTGGTAGACAGGACCGATGAAGGACGTGACGGGCTGCGATATGCCTCGGGGAGCTGCCGAGTGGGCTTTGATCCGAGGATTTCCGAATGGGGAGACCCGGCCACTGTTATGGGTGGTCACCACAGTTTTTGTGGGGGGTACGCAGGGAAGTGAAACATCTCAGTACCTGCAGGAAAGGATACTCCGTGAGTAGTGGCGAGCGAAAGCGGAAGAGGCCAAACCAAGAAACTTCGGTTTTTTGGGGTAAGGACTACGATATTGACTGTAGGAGTTAGCCGAATGAGCAGAAGGAAAGCTGAGTCCAAAGAGCGTAATAGTCGCGTAGGCGAAAGCAAATACAGCATAGTAGGATCCGGAGTACTGTGAGACACGAGAAATCTTGCAGGAAAGCGGGGGGACCACCCTCCAAGCCTAAATACTACATGGTGAGCGATAGCGAAGAAGTACGGTGAAGGACAGGTGAAAAGAACCCCGGGAGGGGAGTGAAAGAGAACCTGAAACCCTGTGTTTACAAGCTGTGGAAGTACAATAAAGATGTACGACCGCGTACTTTTTGTAAAACGGTCAGCCGAGTTACTTTTTCTGCCAAGGATAAGAGGAAAAAAGCCTCGGATCCGAAGGGATACCAAGTCTAAAAAGGGAT
>NZ_JADWMP020000057.1:0-712 GCF_015767295.1 Shewanella sp. DW31 | reverse complement strand
CGGCTATCTGGCTCATTTCTACAAATCTGCTTTTCCTAATTTACTCAGCTATACCCGCTTTCTTGAGGTGATGCCCACTACTTTAGTGCCGCTTTGCAGCTACTTTGCCAGCCTCAAGAGTGACCCCACTGGCATCGAATTTGTTGATTCAACCAGCATCAAAGTGTGTCATAACCTACGTATTCATCGCCATAAAACCTTGGCGGGACTGGCGTGCAGAGGTAAAGGCACCATGGGGTGGTTTTATGGCTTTAAGCTGCATTTGATTGTGAATCATCAAGGCGGAATCGTGGCGGCCAAAGTGACGCCTGCAAATGTACATGACACAAAACCGGTGAATGAGATGGTGCACAGTGACATGAATAAACTCTATGCAGATAAAGGGTATATCAGTAAAGCGCTGTCCAGTGAATTGCTGGATAAAGGCGTGAAGTTGGTGACGAACGTGCGTAAGAATATGAAAGCGAAGGCAATGTTGTTGTGGGATAGAGCGATGCTGTCGAGACGTTTCATCATAGAAACCATCAACGACCAGTTAAAAAATATCTCTCAAATAGAACACTCTAGACACCGCAGCGTGCATGGTTTTATGCTAAATATGATTGCCGGACTCATCGCCTATCAATTGAAAGACAATAAGCCACAACTGAACCTCACTAACGCAGAGTTTAATGCTATTACAGTTATGGCTTGTTAAACCGATCTCAGGTTA
>NZ_JADWMP020000056.1:0-781 GCF_015767295.1 Shewanella sp. DW31 | reverse complement strand
GGGCACTGGTAAGGGCGTATGGTGGATGCCTTGGTAGACAGGACCGATGAAGGACGTGGTGGCTGGTTCTCTCCGAAATGCATCTAGGTGCAGCGTCGTGTTATTGCTTACAGGGGGTAGAGCTACTGGATGCTTGCGGGCCCATACCGGGTACCAATAGCAGCCAAACTCCGAATACCTGTTAGGTTTATCACGGCAGTGAGTCGGCGGGGGATAAGCTCCGTCGTCAAAAGGGAAACAGCCCTGATCGTCGTCTAAGGTCCCGAAGCGCGTGCTAAGTGGGAAAGGATGTGGAGTCGCATAGACAGCCAGGAGGTTGGCTCAGAAGCAGCCATCCTTGAAAGAGTGCGTAACAGCTCACTGGTCTAGTGGTTCCGCGCCGACAATGTAGCGGGGCTTAAGCACGCCACCGAAGACGCGGCTGCATGATTTGTTTCATGCGGGGTAGGAGAGCGTCCTGTATGGGGTGAAGCGGCAGTGTGAACTTGTCGTGGACTTTACAGGAGTGAGAATGCAGACATGAGTAGCGAGAGACGGGTGTGAATCCCGTCCGCTGAATGACTAAGGGGTCCGGGGCCACGTTCGTCGTCCCCGGGTGAGTCGAGTCCTAAGGCGAGGCCGACAGGCGTAGTCGAATGGATGAACGGGTTGATATTCCCGTACCGGTGTTACACCGTTCGAACTGAATCTGAGAGTACTAACCTTCATTTGCTGGTTGATTGCCTTTCGGGGTTGTTGGCTGGTTTGTGTTGGGCCTGTATCGCTAGTAGGTTAGCATGGG
>NZ_JADWMP020000055.1:0-788 GCF_015767295.1 Shewanella sp. DW31 | reverse complement strand
TGCGCCATCAAGATAAACAAGATCAGGAACATGAGGCTCAATTGTCGTTGCAGATGATGTAGGTTCTTGGAATAGCCCCTTCCAGGGGCAAGTCAAAGCCGCCTTCTAAGAAGGCGGATTCTTTACTTCTTTTTTAGAGGAAATTAATTGCTCCACCAACCAAATATAACCGATTTCATATAGCTTATTTTGTAGGGAGAACAAATCATCTTCTGGCATATTGTCTATATCAACATTCAATAATTGATACCAATTAAAGGCTTTAAATTCAGAAACATACTCAAATTCACATACTACAGTTAAAAGCCATGCGCCATTCATCATAGAGGCGATGTCGACAAAAAAATCGCAATATGCCTCACCTTGATTTTTACAAGAAATCGCATATTCCCTAACAAGTTCCATAAAATCGGATTTGTAACTATCGAGAGCTTTACTGACGATAGCCCCAAACTCTTCTACATTGTGCATACTTGCCTTCTTATTCAATACTCTAAGCACCCTATAATATCACAAATAACTTACAACACTTTTCACACTATAACTAAATGCATTAATGGTAATGTTTGAAAGCCACAAATTTATAAGCGATAACTTACGATATTTATGAAGCAGATAAGAATGGAAGTAAATTGAGATATTAATGGGAGTGTTTAAAGTCAATATTCTATCGGGTATGAGTGAGCAACAATATTATGAATCAAGGTGGTAACATTTTATTGTCATCCCAAAACCACCGCCTCTGGCGGTGGTGATTGTTCCTTGAGGCTATAGCCTGAATTACGCCC
>NZ_JADWMP020000054.1:0-799 GCF_015767295.1 Shewanella sp. DW31 | reverse complement strand
ATATTCATGCAAAACTCCAAGTGAGATTAAAAGCAGTCTATAGACTCCGATTTGAACACACGACAGTTATGCTCTGTCGTGTTTTACATGTCAATCGTTCCACCTACTATAACTTCATAAACAAGAAGCCCTCAAAACGTGAAATAGAAAATCAACGCTTGAGAAAATTACTCCTTGAGATTTATATGAAAGCCAAGAAAAGAATTGGAACGAGAGCTTTTAAAATCATTCTCCTGCGTGATTATGGCGTTAATATTTCTGAGGGGCGTATCTTAAGACTTCTCAAGTCTATGACACTCCCTAAAATGTCAACGATTAAACCTAGAATTAAATCAAAACACTCTCCTGCATTTTCTTCTGATAATCTCCTTAAACAAGAATTTAATCCTAAGTCCCCGAATCAAGTATGGACAACTGATTTCACTTATATTTCTATAGGACATAGACGGCATGTTTATCTCTGCGCCATCCTTGACCTCTACTCTAGAAAATGTATTGCTTGGAAAGTAAGTGACAGGATTGATGCTAAACTTGCCTGTGACACATTAGCGATGGCTATAAATAAGAGGAAGACTAAGGAACCAATCATTTTTCATTCGGATCAAGGTAGCCAATTTAAATCAGCTTCCTTTAGAAAAATATTAGATGAGCATCAATTACTTGCTTCTTACTCCAAACCTGGATATCCTTATGATAATGCTGTCACTGAGGCCTTTTTCAAGTACCTCAAACAACGGGAAATAAACAGAAGAACTTATCACTCCATTCAAGAAGTTCAACTCTCTTGCTTTGAATACAT
>NZ_JADWMP020000053.1:0-919 GCF_015767295.1 Shewanella sp. DW31 | reverse complement strand
CATATATGGACCCATCCGGTTTGCAAGACATTCGATAGCGATTTTGAGAAGAGTTCATTGCACCCATATATCCGGCCTGTTATTGAGGGATTCCTCTGGCCCTGATGGATATCTGCTTCTACTGTCCTTATCATCCTTGCGGCTTCATTATGAGCCTATGCCCGACTAAGGTTTTCAGTAGATCAGTCTGACTGTCTCATCATCAAATCAAGTGTCTTAGCAACTTGCTGGCTGGTTAATTATTAGCATTTATTGAATCTATTCAGCACTATACTGGAAGTCGATATTCTTCGTCATGCGCCGCGATAACCCATGCCATTCTCGCGAGTTTATTGGCGACGGCTACACAGGCTCGGTTAAAACCTCGGCGTTCTGCTAACTGGATTGCCCAGCAACTAAATTTATCCTGTTTATGACAACTGTGCTGTAACACCGCTCTGGCGCCGTGGATGAACAGGGTGCGTAAATACGCATTTCCCCGCTTGCTTATCCCAAGGAGGTTATCTTTACCTCCGCTGCTGTGTTGTTTGGGAACCAAGCCACACCAAGCTGAAAAGTGCCTGCCATTAGTGAAGTCTTTACCATCACCTGCGGCGGCATAAAAGGCGGTAGCGGTGACTGGGCCAATACCAGGGATAGTTTCTAAACGCTGGCAAATCACATTGTTCTTAGTTTCAGTGAGCACTTGAACGTCACAACCCTTAAGCCGTTTTTCTATATCACTAAATTCTTCATATAACTGATAAAAAATGGCCCGACCTTTGGTAGTCAGCGCATTGGTTTCATCCGCTAAAATATCTGGGAACTGTACTTTAAAAGCCGATTTACTTTTGGTTATCACAATGCCGTATTCCGCTAACATCCCTCTGACTTGATTGATTAAGGCGGTTGATTGTTTGTTTAAACGCTCACGCATGCG
>NZ_JADWMP020000052.1:0-958 GCF_015767295.1 Shewanella sp. DW31 | reverse complement strand
ACCAGTTTTTGAGGCGACATGGCTTCCATGGTCAAGTTAGTCACCAGTGCCCAAGGCTCTTTGGCGGTCAACTCATACGTCCATTGCGCAGTATGGTGGCAGTCTGTTGTCGTACTTCGCTGACCTTTTCTGCCTTTACTTGGGGCCCTGAACAATACCATCTCACATAACAAAGGTTTCTTTACCGATAACGCCACCCGCCCAACATGTTTTGCGCGACGACGGGCTTGGGGATAAAGCGCTTTTAGTGAAAATTGGCGACCGAAAGGATGCGGCCGATAGATACTCAATCCTCTAACGCGACCCAGCCAATACCAACCGAGCTGCTCGACTTTTCGAAACCATGGATTACGAAAGCCCGCGTCAGTGACTATCAGTGGGGTGATGTTGTCAGGTAACACTTTTCTGAGTTCATTAAGAAACTGATTATGGGCGGTTTGAGTGCCTTGCAGCACTAACGGAAATGTTCGTTCGTAGAGCGTGATAGAGCGACCTTTGATAGCGATAGAGGCACGTAGCGCAATAAGCTCACGACCTTCACGCATATCTGACCAATCCACCAATATTGTCGGCATCGTATGTGCTGTTAGCAGCCACTTTGCATGCCACTGATAAACAGCCATTCTTTCATGGTGAAGATGCGGGTTGCCCAACAATCTATCCATGCGTTTTATTGAGTGCTTAGTATGAGTGCTGGTGCCATCAATGTGCCGCCCTAAATGCGTTAGGGTGAGGCAATCCGCGTTGATAAGTGCTCGGCAAGCAACCATGAGGGTATTGAGTCGCTTTTGATGGATTTCTGGACAATGTTGATAGAGAGATTGATGTAAGATAGTTAACACTTGCACCTTGAAGCCCTGTGATTGATGTTTGTTCGCACTTCCATCAGATCACACTTCAAGGTGCAAGTTCACTCCAATCTAATGATTTATATGTAAATCATCAGGGGATTCTTCAG
>NZ_JADWMP020000051.1:0-1066 GCF_015767295.1 Shewanella sp. DW31 | reverse complement strand
TGCTCCACCGCTTGTGCGGGCCCCCGTCAATTCCTTTGAGTTTCAACCTTGCGGTCGTACTCCCCAGGCGGAGTGCTTAATGCGTTAGCTCCGGCACTGAAGGGCGGAAACCCTCCAACACCTAGCACTCATCGTTTACGGCATGGACTACCAGGGTATCTAATCCTGTTCGCTACCCATGCTTTCGAGCCTCAGCGTCAGTTACAGACCAGAGAGCCGCCTTCGCCACTGGTGTTCTTCCATATATCTACGCATTCCACCGCTACACATGGAGTTCCACTCTCCTCTTCTGCACTCAAGATTGACAGTTTCTGATGCAGTTCTTCGGTTGAGCCGAAGGCTTTCACATCAGACTTATCAATCCGCCTGCGCTCGCTTTACGCCCAATAAATCCGGACAACGCTTGCCACCTACGTATTACCGCGGCTGCTGGCACGTAGTTAGCCGTGACTTTCTGGTTGATTACCGTCAAATAAAGGCCAGTTACTACCTCTATCCTTCTTCACCAACAACAGAGCTTTACGATCCGAAAACCTTCTTCACTCACGCGGCGTTGCTCCATCAGACTTGCGTCCATTGTGGAAGATTCCCTACTGCTGCCTCCCGTAGGAGTTTGGGCCGTGTCTCAGTCCCAATGTGGCCGATCAGTCTCTCAACTCGGCTATGCATCATCGCCTTGGTAAGCCGTTACCTTACCAACTAGCTAATGCATCGCAGGTCCATCCTTTAGCGACAGCTTACGCCGCCTTTTAAACTTCTTTCATGCGAAAGTAGCTTTTATCCGGTATTAGCATCTGTTTCCAAATGGTATCCCAGACTTAAGGGCAGGTTACCCACGCGTTACTCACCCATCCGCCGCTAGCTTGTATCTATGTCCATTCCGAAGAATTTCAATAGGCAAGCTCGCTCGACTTGCATGTATTAGGCACGCCGCCAGCGTTCGTCCTGAGCCAGGATCAAACTCTCATTTAAATTTAGTTCATCAAATGAACTGGCTGTTGTTTTGTCTTTCATTATTGAATTGACAGTTGGTATACAAGAAGTTAACTTCTCGCATATAGTCATT
>NZ_JADWMP020000050.1:0-1147 GCF_015767295.1 Shewanella sp. DW31 | reverse complement strand
TGAATTGAAGCCCCAGTAAACGGCGGCCGTAACAATAACGGTCCTAAGGTAGCGAAATTCCTTGTCGGGTAAGTTCCGACCCGCACGAAAGGTGTAACGATTTGGGCACTGTCTCAACGAGGGACCCGGTGAAATTGAAGTACCTGTGAAGATGCAGGTTACCCGCGACAGGACGGAAAGACCCCATGGAGCTTTACTGTAGCTTGATATTGAGTGTTTGTACTACTTGTACAGGATAGGTAGGAGCCGTAGAAACCGGGACGCTAGTTTCGGTGGAGGCATTGGTGGGATACTACCCTTGTATTATGACCACTCTAACCCGCACCACTGATCGTGGTGGGAGACAGTGTCAGGTGGGCAGTTTGACTGGGGCGGTCGCCTCCTAAAGTGTAACGGAGGCGCCCAAAGGTTCCCTCAGAATGGTTGGAAATCATTCGCAGAGTGTAAAGGTATAAGGGAGCTTGACTGCGAGACAGACAGGTCGAGCAGGGACGAAAGTCGGGCTTAGTGATCCGGTGGTTCCGCATGGAAGGGCCATCGCTCAACGGATAAAAGCTACCCTGGGGATAACAGGCTTATCTCCCCCAAGAGTTCACATCGACGGGGAGGTTTGGCACCTCGATGTCGGCTCGTCGCATCCTGGGGCTGAAGTCGGTCCCAAGGGTTGGGCTGTTCGCCCATTAAAGCGGCACGCGAGCTGGGTTCAGAACGTCGTGAGACAGTTCGGTCCCTATCCGTCGTGGGCGTAGGAAATTTGAGAGGAGCTGTCCTTAGTACGAGAGGACCGGGATGGACATACCGCTGGTGTACCAGTTGTTCCGCCAGGAGCATCGCTGGGTAGCTATGTATGGATGAGATAAACGCTGAAAGCATCTAGGCGGGAAGCGCGCCCTAAGATGGGTCATCCCTAGTAATTTAATTCCCCTAACGATCCGTTCGAGACCAGGACGTTGATAGGTCGGGTGTGTAAGCGCAGTAATGCGTTCAGCTAACCGATACTAATTGCCCGTAAGGCTTGATCCTATAACCAGTCTGTTTCGACAGCCGGCAGCGCGTCAGCGCTTGCGAAGGTCGAACGTCGTGTGCACCGCACCCGACGTACTGCGGTTGACTCCCGCGTGTGTGCCAGATACCACAACCTCATTAC
>NZ_JADWMP020000049.1:0-1330 GCF_015767295.1 Shewanella sp. DW31 | reverse complement strand
GGGGGAAAAACCGGAGCCGCAGCGAAAGCGAGTCTGGAATGGGCGTATGAAGTACGTAGTTATGTACCCGAAACCAGGTGACCTACCCATGTCCAGGGTGAAGGTGCGGTAAAACGCACTGGAGGCCCGAACCCGTGTCTGTTAAAAAAGGCTGGGATGAGGTGTGGGTAGCGGTGAAATTCCAAACGAACTTGGAGATAGCTGGTTCTCTCCGAAATCTCTTTAGGGGGAGCCTCGGAATCGAGAATCTTGGAGGTAGAGCACTGTTTGGACGAGGGGCCCGTCATGGGTTACCGACTTCAGATAAACTCCGAATGCCAATGATTTATGTCCGGGAGTCAGACGATGAGTGATAAGATCCACCGTCGAAAGGGGAACAGCCCAGATCACCAGTTAAGGTCCCTAAATATATGCTAAGTGGAAAAGGATGTGGAGTTGCATAGACAACTAGGATGTTGGCTCAGAAGCAGCCATCATTTAAAGAGTGCGTAATAGCTCACTAGTCGAGTGATTCTGCGCCGAAAATGTACCGGGGCTAAGCATATTACCGAAACTGTGGATGTGTCCTTTTGGACACGTGATAGGAGAGCGTTCTAAGGGCGACGAAGTTAGACCGTGAGGACTAGTGGAGCGCTTAGAAGTGAGAATGCCGGTATGAGTAGCGAAAGACAGGTGAGAATCCTGTCCACCGAATGACTAAGGTTTCCTGGGGAAGGCTCGTCCTCCCAGGGTAAGTCGGGACCTAAGGCGAGGCCGAGAGGCGTAGTCGATGGATAACAGGTTGAGATTCCTGTACCAGTTAAATGCGTTTGAATGATGGAGGGACGCAGGAGGCTAAGCAAACCAGACGATTGGAAGTGTCTGGCCAAGCAGTAAGTCAGGTTTAGAGTCAAATGCTTTAAGCCGGGTTGACAAGCTGTGATGGGGAGCGAAATTAAAGTAGCGAAGTTGCCGATGTCACACTGCCGAGAAAAGCTTCTAGTGAGTATTTAACTGCCCGTACCGCAAACCGACACAGGTAGTCGAGGAGAGAATCCTAAGGTGAGCGAGTGAACTCTCGTTAAGGAACTCGGCAAAATGACCCCGTAACTTCGGGAGAAGGGGTGCTGGTCGCAAGACCAGCCGCAGTGAAAAGGCCCAGGCGACTGTTTATCAAAAACACAGGTTTCTGCAAAATCGTAAGATGAAGTATAGGGGCTGACGCCTGCCCGGTGCTGGAAGGTTAAAAGGAAGAGTTAGCTTCGGCGAAGCCCTGAATTGAAGCCCCAGTAAACGGCGGCCGTAACTATAACGGTCCTAAGGTAGCGAAATTCCTTGTCGGGTAAGTTCC
>NZ_JADWMP020000004.1:0-247668 GCF_015767295.1 Shewanella sp. DW31 | reverse complement strand
TCGGTAGACACAAGGGATTTAAAATCCCTCGCTGGTAACAGCGTGCCAGTTCAAGTCTGGCCTCGGGTACCAAAAAAGAAAAAGCCTCGATATTTTTATCGAGGCTTTTTTGCATTTAGATTTCTACTTTTAGTCGGCATTCTTCGTGAGAGGTTTAAGGTCAAACTTGACTGACACACTTAACGTACTGCTTACTTTAGTTCGCAGAGGTCCTTGCGGCGACGCACATCAAGAGAGGCTAATAACCCTAAAATCACACAATAGTGCTACGTTTTAAGCTGATAGTGTCATTTTGAATTAAGCCTGTAGTTATGCTGGCAGAGAAGTCGAGCGATAAGGTATGGGATTATGTTTGCTGAAAAGCAGGTCGTGAGTTTTTAGCCTTGGCTTGTTCTATTTATGCTAGAGATAAAACCTATGAATAGTAAGCCTATAAATAAAACTAGGCATAAAAAAGCGCCAGTAAATACTGGCGCTTTTTATTCACTTACACGGTCAGTTTATGCTTGTAAGACAGTGATACTAGTGAATATCAGCTTATTGCCAATCATCGCTATTCCAGCGGTACAACCAAGTCGCTGCAAGTGGTTTATCGTCTTTCTTAAGCTGTATTCTCAGTTCGGCTACATTGGTACTTTCTGGTTCGAAGCTGATAAATACTCGAGCGCCATTGATGTCTGGGTGGGCGACAATCCGAGACGACAGGATTTTACCTTTGCTGATGCTGGCATCGATGATAATTTTATCAATATCTTGCGGCTTGATGTTACTGAAATCGATAAGTAATTCTTTGCCTTTTGCTAAGACTTGCCCCTTAGTACTGCGGACAACACGTGCTTTTGACGCCGTAGAAGGGCTGTCGTTTGAGGCTGTTATGCGATAGGAGTATTTATAGGGCTGATCCTTTTTCAGTCCGCCTTGCGGCTCCCAATAGGCAACTATGTTGTCGTTGGTTTCAGCATTAGAGGGAATTTCAAGCAACACCAGTTGGCCTTTGCCCCAATCATTGAGGGGTTCAATCCATGCTGAAGGTCGAAGTTGATAGTTTGCACTCAGATCTTGATAGTCTTCAAATTTACGATGGCGCTGTATAAGACCAAATCCCTTTATATCTTCATCGCCAAAAGCACTGATCTGCAGTTTGTTAGGATTATTTAATGGACGCCATAGGCGCTCGCCATTACCGCGATCGATTTGTAGGCCGTCGGAGTTATGTACTTGTGGGCGGTAATCGGGTTTATCTGAGTTATCGAGTCCGCCAAAGAGGAACATAGAGGTCAGCGGTGCAAGACCCACATGCTGGATATCTTTGCGTGGGAATAAGGTTACATCCACTTCGACACGTGATGGTGAACCGGGATAAATACCAAAACGATAGGCGCCAGTGACACTTTGGCTATCTAGCAGAGCATGAACCACGATTGCCGTCTGATATTTAGATGGGCGCTCAACCCAGAAACGCTTAAACAGGGGATATTCTTCACCTTTTGGCTGGGCGACATCAATCGCTAAACCACGATTAGATAAGCCATAGGTTTGCCCTTTAGAGAGCACGCGAAAATAGCTCGCACCTTGAAACATGATGAATTCATCCTTTATTTCATCATCATTGATAGGGTAATGTAAACGCACACCCGCATATTGGCCCACTTGGGTGATGAGTTTTTCAATGGTGTCGTTAGGGACATCGAATGAAGCTTCTGTTAGCTCAATTGGAATAGCTTTGCTGTTTTCGACCACGTCGATATCGACAAGGTTTTTATAGAGAAAGCCTGGAGCAAAAAGTTGTACCGAAAATTTGGTCGGTGTTCCGCCCCAAATCGCGGCATTTTCTTGGTAATTGATTTTGCCATAGGTCGCGAAATCGAGATCAACCAGTTCTTTAGGTGCTTTTTTCGCTTCTTTAAATGGTTTTTGCGACAGTTGTTGAGCGAGTTCAATAACTGTGTCTTGGGAGAATTTTTTGGATTTCTTCTCTGGTGCTGGCGTTGGTGTTGTCTCTGCCGCTGCGGCATTGACGTTGTTTATGCCGACGACATAGACGATGGCGGTCAAGATGACAAAAGGTAGTTTTTTGAGTAATGCCGGATAACCGGTAGGGTAATTCATCATAAGATTCATTCGCAAAATGGAAACTCCTTACTAAAATGACGCTGATTCATAGGCACAATATATGCTTCAGTCTATCTAATCCCTAAATATTAATAACTTGTCTGCTATAAAATCCTCAGTCGTGGGATTCGAGTAGCTGAGGTAAGGGATAATTTTACCTGCGTAGCTAGAGATTTGTAACATAAATTATGCTTGGCGCTATTTTAGGTGCCGTTCTCAATACTTTGCGGTGTGATTTTACGATAAGTAATCGCAATTGGTACTGCAGTAAAAACTGTCTTGGCTGAGTTAACACTGTTCTCATTGAATTCAGTGGCGTTTTTACACAAAATTGGTGCAGTTGAATCGAGAGTGTTAATTAAAAACTTACAATATCAAATGGTTAATCTTAATTATTGCTAATGAGTGATTCAGGCTCACGGTGTTAACTGTGAGCCCATTTAGGTATGCTAACGTGGATATTAGGACTTGAGTAAGTGCGATAGGTCACTGCCCACAGGAATTAGGATCTCTTGCTGCTCACCACAGAATAAATACGCAGGTTTGTCACCTAAGAGTGATAGTGTGTCTCCTTGTCGCCACAAAGCTGAGCCTTCAACTATGCCGATCACTGGGGTTAATGGGTCGACTTTAGTGAATTCTAATAATCGCTGAGCACGGGTTTCACCATTGTGGCCCGGTGCTTGGTAATTGGAATAGTGTGGATTGAGCTGGAACGGCACTAAGTTTAATGCGTTGAACGAAGGCGGTTCGATGATCGGCATATCATTAGTGGTGCGAATACTCAGTCCCGATGCGTTTGAACCCGCACTCCAGCCGATATAAGGTTTACCAAGGGCGACTTGCTCACGAATAAGCGCGACCAGATCATAACGATATAGTTGGTGTAACAGGTGAAAGGTGTTACCCCCACCGATTAAAATACCATCGGCATCTTTTATTGCTTGTTTAGGGTCTGGATGCTGATGAATACCACTGATATCGAGTTCAAGCTCAGCTAGCCCAGTCACGACAGACGCTAAATAAGTGTCATAACTCATGCTAACCCCTGCATAGGGGATAAAAATCCATTTTTGTGCGTTGGCGGTGAGCGGTTTAATAAAAGGGATCGCGTGGGCAAGATAAGGCGTATCACCGACACGAGAGCTGCTCAGTAGTAGGGCGTTGATTGTCATTTTGTATCCTGAAATCTCGGAGTGTATTGGTATGTTAACAAAGATTAATTCCGATAAACATAGAGAGTTAAAGCAGAATTGCGCCATAGCACGGCTAGCGGTGGTGTTTTTCAAGATAGTGATCCCCACCAAGATGGAGCGTTCTGGGCATTCTACTTCTGTGTGGTATCAATGCAAAAGTCAGAGATTGATGCGCCTTGAATTAAAGCTCTCAGAACGCGATGAAACTTGTATCTTGAGGTTGCTTGGGCATAAGTTTAAGTTTCGATTAATATACTGTCCCTAGACTCTCGGCCATGAAAGGCAGTGTCTATATACGAGAAAAATAACCTATTTTAAAAACTCTTTTCTTTTACCACTTGAATTTCGATGATTTGGACATATTATGTCTTTGAACAAAGTTAAATGGCCTATTCTTGCCCTAAAGGAGCTGAAATGAAGCGTATATTTCTATTGATTGCGACTAACCTAGCTGTGTTGCTAGTAGCCTCAATTGTGATGTCTATTCTAGGCGTGAACACGTCTACTATGGGTGGACTGCTGGTGTTCGCTGCCATTTTTGGATTCGGTGGGGCCTTTATCAGCTTAGCCATTTCAAAATGGATGGCGAAAAAGACCATGGGTTGTGAAGTCATCACTACCCCACGTGACAGTACCGAACGTTGGTTAGTGGAGACGGTTGCCCGTCAAGCTAAGCAAGCGGGGATTAAAATGCCAGAAGTGGCTATTTATCAATCGCCTGACATGAATGCGTTCGCTACTGGTCCAAGTAAAGACAATTCATTAGTGGCTGTCAGTACGGGTCTGTTATATGGCATGAGCCAAGATGAAATTGAAGGCGTATTAGCCCACGAAGTGAGCCACGTTGCTAACGGTGACATGGTGACCTTGACACTGATCCAAGGTGTGGTTAACACCTTCGTTATCTTCGCGGCTCGTGTGGTTGCTGGCATTATTAACAACTTTGTGTCGAGCAATGATGAAGAAGGCGAAGGTTTAGGCATGTTTGCTTACATGGCCGTGGTTTTCGTGCTGGATATGCTATTCGGTATCTTGGCTTCAATCATCGTCGCTTACTTCTCACGTATTCGTGAGTACAAAGCCGATGAAGGCGCGGCCCGTTTAGCGGGTAAAGGCAAGATGATTGCTGCGCTTGAGCGTTTACGCCAAGGCCCTGAAAGTACGGCAATGCCTGCACAAATGTCAGCCTTCGGTATTAACGGCAAGCGTTCAATGGCGGAAATGATGATGAGTCATCCTCCATTAGAGAAACGTATTGCTGCGTTAAGAGCTAGCTAATAAAGAGTGAGTTAACTCTTAAATGTTAAATCTGAGTCTTTAAGACTCACTTGATATTAGATTGAAGGCTTTTAACATCGGGCTCAAACTTTGGTTTGAGCCCGATTTTTTATGCCTGCAGCAAATTATGCTGCGCGGTTGCCGCAAGGGCACGGTAAACCAGTGTCGTTTGTTTTGCTTTGATATTCCAATGCTGCCAAAACAGCGGCACGCGCATGCGCCGTTCTGGGGTGATCTCAATCAGTATCCCTTTATCGATTAATGGTTTAGCTTGTAAATGCCCAACGAGCCCATAACCTAAACTCAAGTTAATCGCTTCTAAAAAGCTCTCGGAAGAGGGGATCGTATGTTGCCACCATTGCCCTGGCGTCATATTGAAATACTGGGCGAGAAACTTCTCGTGAAGCTTATCTTTGGTGGAGAACACCACTGCTGGCGCCTTTGCTAACTGAGCTTGGTTGATGGTGTTGAATGACGAGGTGTTACTAAATGATGGAGTGTCGCTCAGATCGCTAAAATAGCGCGCGGCAAATTCGGGCGTGGCTACACACCAATATTCCATCGTGCCTAAAAACTCACTGCTGCAACCCGCCATCGGCACTTCGGTTGTGGTGACACATCCGACCGCTTCACCATTTTTCAATAGATGATGGGTGTAAGACTCATCATCGACAATTAATTCCAATAACCAAGCGTGGCGACTGAACATGCCTGCTAGCGCAGGTAAAAACCACGTGGCCAAACTGTCGGCATTCACAGCGATGCGCACTGTGGTTGGATGGTTGGGATCGTCGGCGTCCATCTCGGCTCTTAATTCACTCTCGAGCAATTGTACCTGTGAATAGTGACGCAGCAGGCGCTTACCTGTGGGCGTTGCGACCACAGGATTGGAGCGAATAAGCAGTGACTGACCGACTTTTTCTTCAAGTTGTCGAATACGCTGTGATACAGCCGACTGAGTAATGTGCAGCACTTTAGCGGCGCGGTCGAAGCCGCCTTCCGAGACTACAACGGCGAGCGCTTTGAGATTGGCGTATTCCAGCATAGTCATCCTTAATCGATCTGTGTTTGATGGTTATTAATTTTACTTATGATACATAAAAAACATTAGTTATATTAATTTTGTTGTTTTGACTATGCTAGCGCCTTCTTTGAACATGAGAGGTGGTTATGCAAGCGGCATTTATACAGGGTATGGGGATTGGTGGGAGTTTGATTATTGCTGTGGGCGCACAAAATGCCTTTGTGCTCAAACAAGGCATTAAGCGCTCGTACACATTACCGATTGCCTTGCTCTGCTCTATCATTGATGCGCTGATGATCACTGCGGGTGTCGCGGGGCTAGGACATATTATTGAGTCGTTTCCCACTATTAAGCATGTGGCGAGTTTCGGTGGTGCTGCGTTTCTACTCTGGTATGGTGCGAATGCGCTAAAGGCGTCGTTTGTGGCTAAGGGCATTGAGATGGATCAAGCCGATAATGCGGACACATTTAAGAAAGCCGTATTGACGACGCTTGGGATCAGTTTGCTTAATCCGCATTTGTATCTTGATACTGTGGTGTTGCTCGGCAGCATTAGCACTCAATTTGATGATTTCGATCGGCCTTGGTTTGGCGCGGGTGCCGTACTGGCATCATTTATTTGGTTTTTTGGCTTAAGTTTTGGTGCGCGTTTGTTAGCGCCCATTTTTACTCGCCCAGCGGCATGGCGTTACCTTGACCGTTTTATTTGGTTAACCATGTGGAGCATTGCCGCTGCGATTATTTGGCCCTATGTGGCAGGATAACCGGTGTTGGGATGCCATAGAATACGGGCATAGCTGAATGCTTTTGCGGTTTTTTTGCTTGGTTAGACCGTATCTTGTGATATGAAAGTGAAAATTTTTCATGAAAAAGGTCCTGATTTCAGGACCTTTTCGTTATCGATTGCCGATTATTTATTCAGGCTACCAAGTTCAACTGACAACGTTTACACTTTTGTGCCGATTAAAGCAGCAGCTTGAAGCCTTGTATTCGTCGTCATATCTGTCATTAACCCGCGATTTGCGCGAGTACGACTTCATGGTGATCTTTGGTTTTAAACTTATCGAATACGTGGGCGATGGTGCCGTCGGTATTGATAAGGAAGCTTAATCTGTGGATGCCATCATAGGTTTTTCCCATGAATTTCTTTTCACCCCAGACCCCAAAAGCGTCGGCGACACTGTGGTCTTCATCGCTCAGTAAAGTGAAGTTGAGTGCTTGTTTCTCTGCAAATTTAGCCAGTTTAGCTACAGGATCTGGGCTAATGCCAAATACAGTGACATTATGACTATCGAGCTCGGCTTTACTGTCACGTAGACCGCAGGCTTGAACTGTGCAACCCGGCGTTGATGCTTTCGGGTAAAAATACACTAAAACAGGGCCTTGCTTAAGGCTGTCTGCCAGCGATACTGAGTTGCCATGTTGATCTTGCAGTGTAAAGTGAGGCGCTTTTGCCCCAGCCGTTAAGGTATTCATCTATTATCCTCTGTCCTCTAAGATGGCAGTGCCTTCCATACGACGAATAGTACAATCTAAGGTCATATCTTGGGCGAGCTGATAGATACTCTGTTCGAGCTTTTCTAGTTCAACTTTTTCAGGAATATTAATGGTTAGCGACACATTTTGCGTTTGTTCACCACCGGGGAGTTCCTCAGAAAATGAACGTACTGCGGCAAGATCTAATGACCTGTCAGCAAGGAACTGGGTAATGCGTTTAATGGTGCCGCGTTGGTCTTTACCCGTGAAGCGTACTTCGAGGCGAGAAAGGTAGTTTTGTGGTGTGTGTTTAGAGGTGCGTTTCATCACCGTCAGCAGTTCTAACTCAACGCTGAGACTGGGGAACATACTTTCAATTTTTGTTATTGATGCCCACGAGCCAGACAACATCATAATCAGGGTAAATTCGTTACCAAATAATGCCATACGGCTGTCGACGATATCGCAGTCACAGTCACTGGCAAGTCGAGCTAGTTTACTTACAAGTCCAGGACGGTCGAGACCCATCGCTGTTACGACCAGGAAATTGGTCATGAATTTTCCTCACTTTTTCGATATCATAGAGCGAAAACTCAGGGTTAAAGCTGAGTTTTTGTGCGGGATGTAATGCTACCATAACTAATTCAATTTGAGAGCCCCGTTAATGCTTGTCATTAGTGGTTGGCATCAGTACCATAGCGAATCCTGAAATCTTGGGGAAAGTCAGATGATAAACGGAAGCATCGTAGCCTTAATCACGCCAATGAACAGTGATGGCTCAGTAGATTTTGCAAGTCTTGAAAGGTTAGTCGAATTCCATATTGACCAAGGCACAGATGCCATTGTGGCCGTTGGTACTACTGGCGAGTCAGCGACTCTGCCTATGCCTGAGCATGTAGCGGTCGTTTCACAAACCGTTAAATTTGCTGCGGGACGTGTTCCTGTCATTGGTGGCAATGGCGCCAATGCCACATCTGAAGCCGTTGAGCTCACCAAGTCCTTATCTAAGGTGGGTGTTGCCGCTATGCTTGGCGTAACGCCATATTATAATAAGCCAACGCCTAAGGGATTGATTGCGCATTATAAAGCTGTGGCCGCTAGCACAGATATTCCACAAATTCTTTATAATGTTCCAGGCCGTACTGCCGTTGATATGCTGCCAGAAACTGTTGCCGAGCTTGTTAGCGTGAGCAACATTATTGGTGTAAAAGAGGCGACCGGTGACTTATCCCGTGTAAAACGTCTGCGCGAACTGTGCGGCGACGATTTCCTCTTGTATAGCGGTGATGATGCCACTGCCAGAGAGTTTTTACTCTTAGGTGGAAATGGCGTAATTTCTGTTGCTAACAACATAGTACCAAAGGCTTTTAAAGCTATGTGTGATGCGGCGCTCGCGGGCCATGCCGAGCTGGCTCAGAGCATCGATACCCCGCTGCGCGGTTTGTATAGCACACTGTTTTGTGAAGCCAACCCTATCCCAGTAAAATGGGCTGCCCATCGTATGGGTTTGATTGAATGTGGCCATATTCGTTTACCTTTGACTGAACTTTCTGAGCAATGTCATGGTCTGTTGATAGAAGCAATGACTCGTGCCCAGATAGAGGTTAAATAATTAATGTTAAAGAAAGTCACTCCACTGATCTTAGTTGCTGCTGTTGCAGCCTGTAGTTCGCCACTTGATCGCCGCCAAGCGAACGGTAACGACGACTATGTTCAGGCCGAGCAAGCGCCTTTGCTTAAGATCCCCGCGGGATTAAAAACGCCACCCTACAATAAAGAATTCGATGTACCAGCACTGGGTTCTAAAGTGAATGCTTCGCTGTATGGCAAAAACTTAGATATCCGTCCGCCACTGCAAGTACTGCCAATGGCGGAAGGTACTCATGTGGAAGAGGGCAGTGACAACATTAAAATCGTGGTTGAATCCATCGACAATGCTGTGGATTTGAAGCAAGAAATCTTCACAAACTTAGATGGTTTCTTTGCCCAAAAAGGCATTGCTGTTCGTAGCCGTGATTTTGACAAAGGCAACGTAGAAACCGATTGGATTGAAAGCCGTGAAGTGATTGAATCGAGCATGTGGGGGGCGGATAAAGTTTATCTGTTGCGCCAACGCTATCGTTTTGATGTGGAAACACGTCCACATGGTCGCACTGCTAATATCGTTATTCACTTAGTTGAACACGAAGAGTTCTACGACGATAAAGCGCAACAAGTTTTATTAAGCGGTGAAGATAAGCAAAGATACACTATTGATATGCTGAACAGCGCCATTGCGTATATCAGCGTTAAGCGCGACCAAGCGATCCAATCGAATCGTTTGAAGCAAACCTTAGGTATTAATGTTGATCTCGTAACGCCTGAAGAAGGTAAAGCTTACTGGTCTGCTAAAGCCTCTTACAAGCAAGTGTGGGATCGTCTACGCATAGTGCTACCAGAAATGGGCTTTGAAATTGCCGATATGGATAGTGCTAAAGGATTGTACTTTATCAAGTTTGACGATAACTCTGGTTTCTGGAGTTCATTGTGGGGCGAAGATAAGTTAGCACTGAAAGAAGGTAGCTACCGTTTACTGCTTGAAGATGGTGATACTCCAGAAGAAACGAAAATCTTCCTTCGCGATAACGAAGATCAGCCATTAAGCGATGAAGTGGTTAGCAATGTGTACCAGTCACTGTCAAACCTGATGAAAGAAGAACGTCAAATACGTTAATTTCAGCAGTTGACTAGAAAAGGGCGAATTATCGCCCTTTTTTATTGGCTGCAATTTGAGTTTTAAGCAGGGGATTGTCGATTATCTAGGCGATCTGTGTTGCAGAATTAAATTATCTATATACCAATCTTTTTCAAATGGTTTTAGTGATAAATGTTGATTTAGTGGCAATAAGTAAAATTAATCACTTAACAACCTTGTTATCGTACTGCATTCTGGCAACTCAACCATTGATATCGCCAAAGACACTTAATCATACATATTTTGCGCTATCAGCGTAATTTGTAAGAAAAAGTAAAACGTATTGATGCGATGATGTGAGTGAGTAAACTAGCCGTCATTAATGCGAGTCATTCCTTGGAAGCCCGATGAAAAAAATTATTCTAATAATCGCCATATTGGCCGCGGCATGGTTTGGATACCAAGCCATGCAACCGCAAGAGATTGCTGCAGCCCAGATTAAACTCATACCTAATGTGGTGATTGCCACTGCCGCTATGGCGCCCATTCGCGATGAAGTTGAAGCTATTGGTAGCAATAAAGCCGCAGAATCTGTAACGATAACGCCTAAAGTCACCGACATGGTGATAGCGCTTAAATTTGACGACGGCGATATCGTTAAAAAGGGCGAGTTATTAGTCCAACTGCAAAATGCTGAGCAGATCGCTAAGGTTAAAGCCGCGCAAGTCAAAGTCAGTGATAATCAACGTGAATTAGCTCGGATCAGTTCGTTGGTGACTAGCCGCACTGTGGCAGAGTTAGAACGCGACAGATTACAAACCCTTATTGATACCACCCGTGCCGAGCTCGAACAGGCGCAATCATCACTCAATGATCGCAGTATTCTGGCGCCTTTTAATGGCCGTTTAGGTTTACGTCAAATCAGTGTGGGCAGCTTAGTGTCACCCGGCACTGTAATTACGACATTGGATGATATTTCTACCATTAAGCTCGATTTTTCAGTGCCAGAGCGCTTTATTCAAGATTTAGAGCCAGGTAAAAAGGTGGAAGCCAAAGCGGTCGCTTTCCCTGATGTGACTTTCAAAGGTGTGGTGACATCGATTGATAGCCGCGTGAATCCAACCACGCGCACAGTGATTGTTCGCGCCGAAATCCCCAATCCTGAACTGCGTTTATTACCGGGCATGTTGATGAAGGTTAAACTCATCAAGCGTAGCCGCGAGGCCTTGATGTTGCCTGAATCTGCCATTATCCCGATCCAAAACAGCCATTATGTTTACAGCGTCAATGCTGACAAGGTGATTGAACGTAAACAAGTCACTATTGGGATTCGCACCCGTGGCTGGGTGGAGATCTTAGATGGTTTAGCCTTGGGCGAAAACGTAGTGATCCGCGGCTTACTGAAAGTTCATCCTGGGGATAAAGTGCAAACTGAGTTCGCGGAAAAGTTTAGTTATCTTGCCGATACGAACGCGGAGCCAAGTGTATGATCCTTACTGATCTCTCGGTCAAACGTCCCGTATTTGCCTCAGTGATCAGCTTGCTGCTGGTCGCTTTCGGGCTTGTCTCCTTTGATAAATTACCCCTGCGTGAATACCCAAACATAGATCCGCCAGTGGTATCTATCGACACGAATTACCGCGGTGCCAGTGCTGCCGTGGTGGAAAGCCGCATTACCCAATTGATTGAAGACAGGATCAGTGGCGTCGAAGGCATTCGTCACGTGAGTTCATCGAGCAGTGATGGCCGCTCATCAGTTACCTTAGAGTTTGATATTAGCCGTAATATTGAAGATGCAGCTAACGATGTGCGCGACAGGATCTCAGGTTTACTCGACAATTTACCCGATGAAGCTGATCCCCCAGAAGTGCAAAAAGCCAATGGCAGTGATGAAGTGATCATGTGGCTCAATCTCGTGTCGGATCAAATGACGACCCTAGAATTGACCGATTACACCAACCGTTATTTGTCGGACCGCTTTTCGGTGGTCGATGGTGTGGCGCGGATGCGTATTGGTGGTGGTAAGGTTTACGCCATGCGCGTTTGGCTTGACAGACAAGCCTTGGCCTCTCGCAGTTTAACGGTTGCCGATGTTGAGGCCGCGCTCAGAGCTGAGAACGTCGAGTTACCTGCTGGTTCGATAGAGTCGAAGGAGCGGCACTTTACAGTGCGACTGGAGCGGGGTTATCGCACTGCCGAAGATTTCGCAAATTTAGTGATCACCCAAGGGGAAGACGGTTATTTAGTCAAACTGAGCGATGTCGCACGGGTGGAAATTGGCTCTGATGAAGAGCGGATTATGTTCCGTGGCAACAAAGAGGCAATGATAGGTTTAGGCGTGTCTAAACAGTCAACCGCCAATACGTTAGAAGTGGCGCGCGCAGTGAACGCGCTGGTTGACAAAATCAACCCGACCTTGCCAGCGGGGATGTCGATTAAACGCAGCTACGATAGCTCAGTGTTTATCGAAGCCTCGATTAAAGAAGTGTATCAAACCCTGTTCACAGCGATGATTTTAGTAATTATCGTGATTTATTTGTTCCTTGGCAGTGTGCGCGCTATGTTGATCCCCGCGATCACTGTGCCAGTGTCTCTGCTCGGCACCTTTATTGTGCTGTATGCACTAGGTTATACCATTAACCTCTTGACCTTATTGGCGATGATCCTTGCCATCGGTATGGTGGTGGATGATGCGATTGTGATGCTGGAAAACATTCATAGACGTATCGAAGAAGGAGATTCCCCACTCAAAGCTGCTTTTCTCGGTGCGCGTGAAGTGGCTTTTGCAGTCATCGCGACCACACTCGTGTTGGTCGCGGTATTTATGCCAATAACTTTCCTTGAGGGTGACTTAGGTAAACTCTTTAAAGAGTTTGCCGTGACCATGAGTGCGGCAGTGCTGTTCTCTAGCCTAGTGGCGCTCACACTCACGCCCATGATGTGCTCTAAGTTGCTTAAGCCGAGCTCGCAGGATTCTTGGTTGGTACGTAAGGTCGACGGCATAATGACAAAAGTGTCAAACCGGTATCAATTGTCCTTAAAATCCGCCATGGCTCACCCGATATTAGTGTCGATTCTGGTATTAGTCGCATTAGGCTCTAGTGTCTATTTAGTCCAAAAAGTACCGCAAGAATTTGCGCCACAGGAAGACCGTGGTTCGTTATTCTTGATGGTCAACGGGCCACAGGGCGCGAGTTACGAATACATAGAATCCTATATGAATGAAGTGGAAAACCGCTTGATGCCATTGGTCGAAACGGGTGATATCAAACGTCTGCTCATTCGTGCCCCCCGTGGCTTTGGCCGCGCGGCGGATTTCTCTAACGGTATGGCAATCATAGTACTGGAAGACTGGGGCAAACGTCGTCCAGTAAAGGAAGTTATCGTCGACATTAATAAGCGTCTTGCCAATCTCGCCGGAGTGCAAGCGTTCCCTGTAATGCGCCAAGCCTTTGGTCGCGGCGTAGGTAAACCTGTGCAATTTGTGATTGGTGGACCTAGCTACGAAGAGCTTGCCCGCTGGCGCGATATCATGATGCAAAAGGCGGCACAGAATCCTAAATTATTGGGATTAGATCACGATTATAAAGAGACTAAGCCTCAACTTCGTGTCGTCATCGACAGAGACAGAGCGGCGAGCCTTGGGGTGTCGATTTCAAACATTGGTCGTACGTTGGAATCCATGTTGGGCTCACGCTTAGTGACGACGTTTATGCGTGACGGTGAAGAATACGATGTGATCGTTGAAGGCGAGCGCGATAATCAAAATACTGCGGCGGATCTGCAAAATATCTATGTTCGTTCCGAGCGCAGTCAGGAGCTTATTCCGCTGTCTAACTTAGTGACTGTGGAGGAGTTTGCCGACGCCAGTTCGCTGAACCGTTACAATCGTATGCGTGCGATCACCATAGAAGCCAGTTTAGAAGATGGTTATAGTCTAGGTGAAGCCCTTGATTATATGAATCAATTGGCGCGTACCTATTTGCCAGCGGAAGCGGTGATTAGCTACAAGGGCCAATCTCTCGATTATCAAGAGTCGGGTAGCTCTATGTACTTCGTATTCATCCTCGCACTGGGGATTGTATTCCTCGTGCTCGCGGCGCAGTTTGAGAGTTATATCCACCCTGTGGTGATCATGCTTACTGTGCCGCTGGCTACCGTCGGCGCCTTAATTGGTTTGTGGCTTACGGGGCAGAGTCTTAATATTTACAGTCAGATAGGCATTATTATGCTGGTCGGGTTAGCCGCGAAAAATGGCATCTTGATTGTCGAGTTTGCTAACCAATTGCGGGATAAAGGCGTTGATTTTGATAAGGCTATTATCCAAGCGTCAGCGCAGCGGTTACGACCTATCTTAATGACAGGGATCACCACTGCTGCTGGCGCCGTGCCATTGGTATTGGCTGTAGGCGCGGGTGCTGAAACTCGTTTTGTGATTGGTGTAGTGGTGTTGTCGGGGATTTTACTGGCAACGCTATTCACTATCTTCGTGATCCCCGCCGCTTATGGACTCTTTGCCCGCAACAGCGGATCGCCCGAAGCTATCGCCCAACAGTTAGAAAAAGAATTAGCCCAAGACTAACGCCTCGTGCAGGTTGATGTTGGAAGCATACATATAGGCGCTTGGTATTCATCAAGCGCCTTATTTTTCGCCATTCGAACCTCGTTTTAGCCCTTGCCCTTGAAAAGCAAATTTGGAGCCCCATTTAGTAAACACTAAGCGTTACTTTTACCAAATTACGTAACAAATAAAGGAAAATTTCATGTCACAACAAGAAACTCATGGTTTTCAAACAGAAGTCAAACAGCTGTTGCATTTGATGATCCATTCTTTGTATTCCAACAAAGAAATTTTCTTGCGTGAACTGGTCTCCAACGCTGCGGATGCGGCGGACAAGCTGCGTTATCTGGCGTTGACCAATGACGCACTCTATGAAGGCGACGGTGAACTGCGAGTCCGTATCAGTGCCGATAAAGAAAAAGGCACTGTGACCATCGAAGATAACGGCGTGGGTATGACCCGCGACGGCGTGATTGAGCATTTAGGCACAATCGCAAAATCAGGCACCGCTGATTTCTTTAAGAATCTATCGGGCGAATCCTCAAAGGATTCACAGTTAATCGGTCAGTTCGGTGTCGGTTTCTATTCAGCCTTTATCGTGGCGAAGAAAGTCACTGTTCGCACTCGCGCTGCCGGTCATAAGGCCGATGAAGCCGTATTGTGGGAATCAGAAGGCGAGGGTAACTTCACCGTTGATACCATCACCAAGGCGAGCCGTGGTACTGAAATTACGCTGCACCTGCGTGACGAAGAAAAAGAATTTGCCGATGATTGGCGCCTGCGTTCGATCATCACTAAATACTCAGATCATATCTCTGTGCCAGTCGAAATGTGGCAAGAAGGCTCGCCAGAGCGTGATGGTCCTGATGGCGAAAAAATTCCTGCGACCGAAGGTCAATGGAAAGTCATGAACAAAGCCACGGCTTTGTGGATGCGCAATAAAGCTGATATCAGTGACGAAGAGTATCAAGAGTTTTACAAACACATTTCCCACGATTACACAGACGCACTACTGTGGAGTCATAATCGGGTAGAAGGTAAGCAAGAATACACTAACCTATTGTATATTCCTGCAAAAGCGCCTTGGGATATGTGGAATCGCGACCGTAAACACGGCCTAAAACTGTTTGTACAACGTGTGTTCATCATGGATGACGCTGAGCAATTTATGCCATCTTATCTGCGCTTCGTGCAGGGCTTAATTGACTCAAACGATCTGCCGCTGAACGTATCCCGCGAAATTCTGCAGGATAACCACGTGACCAAAGCGATGCGTACTGGTATCACCAAACGTGTGCTTGGCATGCTGGAAAAACTGGCGAAAGACGATGCGGAAAAATATCAACAGTTCTGGGCTGAATTTGGGCAAGTGCTGAAAGAAGGGCCTGCGGAAGATTTCGCCAACCGTGAGCGTATTGCTGGCTTATTGCGTTTTGCCTCGACCCATACGGGCAGTGCTGCGCCGACTGTGTCACTTGATGGCTACATCAGCCGCATGAAAGAAGGTCAAACTAAGATTTACTATATTGTTGCCGACAGCCATGAAGCCGCTGCTAACAGCCCACATTTAGAGCTGTTACGTAAGAAAGGCATTGAAGTCTTACTGATGTCAGAGCGTATCGACGAGTGGCTAATCAGCCACTTAACTGAGTACAAAGAGAAACAACTGCACTCAGTGACCCGTGGTGATTTAGAACTTGGCGAGCTGGAAGATGCATCTGAAAAAGAAGCGCAAGAAAAGCTTGAGCAAGAATCGGTAGCTTTAGTTGAACGCATTAAAGCGGCATTAGGCTCAACCGTTGCTGATGTGAAAGTCACGTCACGCTTAACCGACACTCCTGCCTGCGTGGTGGCGGGTGAAGGCGAAATGTCGACTCAGATGATCAAGCTGATGCAAGCTGCGGGTCAACCTGTGCCAGAAGTGAAGCCGACATTTGAGATCAACCCAGCGCACCCATTAGTATCGCGCTTAAATGATCTTCAAGATGAAGCCGCCTTCGCGGATTGGTCAAATCTGCTGCTGCAACAGGCGCAATTATCTGAAAAAGGTAGCCTTGCGGACCCATCGGCCTTTATCAAGCTGATGAACCAAATGTTACTGGCTAACATGAAGTAAATGACTATCGGGGCCCTTCTTTGAACGGCCCCGATATTGTTTCTAGTGCAGGAAGAGTGGTTTGCACCTAGCCTGTCACTCAATCCGTTAGCGGTAAGACTCGATTTTAAGACTTGGTTCTAACGCTTAGTTTTAAAAGAATAAGGCCTCCCATGATAGAGGCCTTAAATGTTAAGGGAATACTATGGATAATATCCTCAGCCTGACTAAAGACAATATTCAGCAAGTGGTTGACGCCTCGATGCAACAGATCGTGGTGTTAGCATTTTGGGCACAGCCACAGGAACAAAGTGTGGCTATGCTGCGCACCTTAGAGCAAATTGCCGCGCAAAATGCGGGTCGTTTCGTGCTCGCTAAAGTCGACTGTGAAGCCGAATTAGAAATCGCCAATTACTTTCGCATTCAAAGTCTACCGACCACGTTAGTATTGGATAAAGGTCAGCCTGTCGATGGTTTTGCTGGCCTGCAAGATGCGGCGCAAGTCACAGCCATGCTGGATAAACATTTGCCGCCTATGTGGCAGTTACAGTTAGCACAGGCCAAAGCATTGCTCGCCTTGAGTCAAGTAAGTGCAGAGGATCTTGCTACTGCGGCTGTGTTGCTTAAAGAAGCACATACAGGGTCAAATCAAGCGGGTGAGGTGAGTCTAGTGCTTGCCGATGTGTATCTGATGCAGGGCGAATTAGTGTTAGCACAAGCCATGCTTGAGAAGGTAGGGCTTGCTGACCAAGATGGTTACTACCAGAGTTTAAAAGCTAAGCTCGCACTTGCCTTAGATGCGGCGGATACCCCTGAAATTCGCGATTTGCAGCAAAAGTTTGAGCAAAATCCAACAGATTTAGTGTTATTACTCGAGCTGAGTAAGGCATTGCATGCTGCCCACCGCGATGATGAATCATTAGAACTGTTATTCGGTGTGCTAAGTAAAGATTTAGGTGCTGAAAATGGCACAGTAAAACAAGTATTTATGGAAGTATTAACGGCACTTGGCCAAGGTAATCCCATAGCCAATCAATACCGCCGTAAGCTCTATACTTTGCTCTATTAATGAAAAAAATCGCTTAGTAACCGCAGTTTATTTGCGGTTTCTGAGGCTAAAGTCGAAGCTAAAACCCTTCTCAATGGCGGCAAGATGTGCGAAGATCGCCGCCCTAAGAAGAATATCAATGCGAAAAGAGGACTCTTGAGATGCGCATTATCCTATTGGGCGCCCCAGGTGCCGGTAAAGGTACCCAGGCCCAGTTCATTATGGAACAGTATGGTATCCCACAAATTTCCACTGGTGATATGTTACGTGCCGCGGTAAAAGCGGGTACTCCACTGGGTTTGGAAGCGAAAAAAGTGATGGATGCTGGTCAACTGGTTTCTGATGATCTGATCATCGGTCTGGTTAAAGAGCGTATCGCACAGGAAGACTGTGTTAAAGGTTTCTTGTTAGACGGTTTCCCACGTACTATCCCACAGGCGGATGCGATGGCGGCAAACGGTATTAGCATTGATCACGTGATTGAAATCGACGTGCCAGACGAAGAAATCGTTAAGCGCATGAGCGGTCGCCGTGTTCACCCAGGTTCTGGCCGTGTTTACCATGTGGTTTTCAATCCACCTAAAGTGGAAGGTAAAGACGACGTGACGGGCGAAGATTTAGCCATTCGTCCTGATGATGAAGAAAGCACAGTGCGTAAACGCCTCGCGATCTATCACGAGCAAACTAAGCCGCTGGTTGAATACTACGGTAAAGTGGCTGCCGCTGGCCAAACTCAATACAACAAGTTTGACGGTACTCAATCGGTTGCGGCCGTGAGTGAGCAGTTAGCTAGAGTGTTGAAATAACCGAATAAAGGTTAATTTACGAGAACAAGTTCTCATATTAAGAAAAAGCCTGCCGATGCAGGCTTTTTTTATGGGTATCGCAATGTTAGCCTCCAAGTGAACTTCATTAACCATGAGCCTAACGTTGAATCCTTCCCCTGCTTTTGGTGTGTTATTGGTTAACCTCGGCACGCCTGATCAACCTAGTCCTAAGGCCGTTAAACGCTTTTTAAGGCAGTTTTTAAGTGATCCCCGTGTCGTTGATTTATCGCCGTGGATTTGGCAACCGCTGCTGAACGGTATTATTCTCAACACCCGTCCGGCTAAAGTCGCGAAACTTTACCAAAGCGTGTGGACGCAGGAAGGCTCGCCCTTGATGGTGATAAGTGCACGCCAAGCACAAAAGTTGGCGGTGGACTTAAGTGCAACCTTTAACCAGACCATTCCGGTTGAACTGGGTATGAGTTACGGCAATCCCTCCATCGATGCGGGATTTGAACGCCTGAAAGATCAAGGAGCAGAGCGTATTATTGTGCTGCCTTTGTATCCCCAATATTCCTGCTCGACGGTGGCAAGTGTGTTCGATGCCGTTGCCCGTTATCTTAAAACCGTGCGTGACATGCCGCAGGTTCGCTTTAATAAAGACTATTTTGACCATAGCGCTTATATTGCTGCGCTGGCACACAGTGTGACGCGCCACTGGAAAACCCATGGGCAGGCCGACAAGTTGCTCTTGTCATTTCATGGTATTCCACTGCGTTATGTGAAAGAGGGCGATCCTTACCGCGAGCAGTGTTTTGTCACGGCTAAACTGTTGGCGCAAAAACTTGAGCTGAGCGAGTCGCAATGGCAAGTGTGTTTCCAATCGCGCTTTGGCCGCGAAGAATGGCTCACGCCCTACGCCGATAAACTATTGACCGAGTTACCTGCGCAAGGGATCAAAAGTGTCGATGTGATTTGCCCTGCGTTTGCGACCGATTGCCTCGAAACCTTAGAAGAAATCTCCATTGGCGCTAAGGAAACCTTTTTACATGCTGGTGGCAGCGACTATCGGTTTATCCCTTGTTTGAACGACGATGAGTTACACATTGAATTATTACGGCAATTAATCCAAGAACAAGCGGTATCTTGGGTATAGGAGCACTGGCTTCGAACTGATTTTGTGATAGAATCTGCGCCCTTCCGGCTAAGGGGTGGTTTTTTTGTCTCGCTAGCCTAGACTCAATATTTTTAGGATGCTGCTTGGCTTGACCGCCTCGGCAGACGCCAATTAGCATGGATGCCAGGAAAAGAGAGCCACTATGAAGTTTCCCGGTCAGCGTAAATCTAAACATTATTTTCCGGTTAAAACCCGAGATCCGCTGCTTGAACAGCTGACTCAACAGCCTCAGCCGTTTGCGACCTATATCAGCGGTATTGATCAAACCTTAGTGGATATCGAAGCGAAAGTGGAAGACGAATTGCTGAGCCGTTATGGCTTGCCCAAAGGCAATTCTACCTTGATCAATGATGAACAGGCCCACAGACTCTACACTGAGTTAAAAATTCATGGTTTGATTAGCGATGAATTTGCTGGTGGCACTATTGGTAACACAGTGCACAACTATTCTATTTTGGCCGATGACCGTTCAGTGCTGTTTGGAGTAATGAGTCAAAATATCGAAGTGGGCAGTTACGCCTACCGCTATTTATGTAATACCTCTTCTAAAGTCGACCTTAACTTTCTACAACCTGTAGATGGTCCTATCGGTCGCTGTTTTACCCTGATTTCTGAGTGCGGCGAGCGAACATTTGCGATCAGCAAAGGCGCTATGGATAAACTCACACCTGAATTTA
Source organism: Shewanella sp. DW31 (assembly GCF_015767295.1). Lineage (NCBI taxonomy): Bacteria > Pseudomonadati > Pseudomonadota > Gammaproteobacteria > Alteromonadales > Shewanellaceae > Shewanella > Shewanella sp. DW31. The sequence continues at coordinate 227,583 of NZ_JADWMP020000004.1, read as the reverse complement.
TCGATAAAGACGTGGTGCAGGGCAGTTCAGCCTTAGTGTTGACCGCGTATTTGATGCGCGCCAGTGATGGCGACCGTATTACCGATGCGGCCATGTGCGCTATCGAATATGCAAAAGCCGCCGAAGTTCCCGTGGTATTAACCTTAGGCACGCGTTTCTTGATTGAAGAAGATCCACAATGGTGGCAAAACTTCATCAAAGAACATGTCACCATTTTGGCGATGAATGAAGACGAAGGTGAAGCCTTAACGGGTTCACGGGATCCTCTGCTTGCCAGTGAAAAAGCCTTGGAATGGTGCGACATGGTATTAACCACAGCGGGTCCAATCGGGCTTTATACTGCGGGTTATACCGAGGACTCAGAAAAACGCGAAACGACTCACACGCTGTTGCCGGGTGCTATCCCTGAATTTAATCGTTATGAATTCTCCCGTCCAAAGCTTAAAAGTGACTGTGAAACACCAATCAAAGTCTTTGCCCACATTTCACCTTACATGGGCGGCCCTGAAAAAATCGGTAACACTAATGGCGCTGGCGATGGCGCATTATCGGCGTTATTGCACGATCTGGCGGCCAATACTTTCCACAAGACTAACGTGCCAGGCTCAAGTAAACATAAGCGCGATGGCCTGTGTTATTCTTCGTTCTCTCAAGTGTGTAAGTATGCTAACCGCGTCGCCTATGAAGTCTTAGCTCAGCATAGCCCGCGTTTATCCCGCGGTTTACCTGAGCGCGAAGACAGCTTAGAAGAATCCTACTGGGAAAGATAAGTCGGTAGCTGTATTGGTATTAAACTGACTGATTTACGTTAGGGCAATAACGGCAAACCGTTGTTGCCCTTATTTTTATGGCGTTTATCAATAATCAATTAACTAAGCATTAATTTTAACTACAGGCAGTTGCGAATAAATGTTAACGTTAGTCGGGTTCAGGTAGTCCAAATACAGCGATAATTTAAGGTGGAATTTTCGGTGAAAGCGCAAATCTTAAGAGAAATGAAGGTACTCACGGCCATAGAGCCAGAGTTCGAAGTGCAACGTCGTGTCGCGTTTATTAAAACCAAACTAAAAGATGCACGCAGCAAGGCATTGGTATTAGGGATCAGCGGTGGGGTGGATTCTTCTACTGCTGGGCGTTTGTGTCAGTTAGCGGTGGACAGTTTAAACCAAGAAAATAGCCAAGGCGGTTACCAGTTTATCGCTGTGCGATTACCCTATCAGATCCAAAAAGATGAGTATGAGGCGCAATTAGCCTGTCAGTTTATTCAGCCCTCTAAGTTGGTGACAGTGAATGTGCATCAAGGCGTTGATGGTGTGCACAGCGCTACAGTTGCCGCGTTAGCCGAAGCCGGATTGCCTTTGCCCGATGTGGCGAAGGTTGATTTTGTGAAGGGTAACGTTAAAGCCCGTATGCGGATGATAGCGCAATACGAACTCGCCGGACTCGTGGGCGGGCTTGTGGTGGGGACAGATCACAGTGCCGAAAATATCACAGGTTTTTATACCAAGTGGGGTGATGGTGCCTGCGATTTAGCGCCATTATTTGGTCTTAACAAACGCCAAGTTCGCCAACTCGCCGCGTATCTTGGCGCGCCAGAATCGTTAGTCTATAAAGCGCCGACCGCGGATTTAGAAGACAATAAACCCTTACTCGAAGATGAAGTTGCGCTTGGCTTAACCTATGCGCAAATCGATGATTTCCTTGAGGGTAAAGACGTTGGCAAGGCGGTTGAGGACAAGTTGATTGGTATTTATAAGGCGACACAGCATAAACGTCAGCCTATTCCAACCATTTACGACTAACCCTGAATCGTCCTTGAATATGCACTCGTTTGAACTCTGTTCACGAGTGCTTTTTTATGCCTTTGTTATTTGGTGACTAATGCTGTGGTGACAGCCGTTACCACAATCATAATGGAATTATTCACTGTGTTGGGGCTCTGGCGTTGCTAAGTGTTGGCGTGTCAGGGCGATCAGTTGGTTTGGGTATTGGCGATAATCCAAATAGGGCGTGAGTAAAAAATGCTGTCCTAGCGAAGATGGCAGCTTAAGTGCGGTTATGGATTTATTTTGGGCAGTTAAATGCTGCGCATCGGAATCGTTTACGGACATGGTGAGCCCTAAAGCATTTGCGGCCACTTGCCCCGCAATGAGATGAATCTTAGCGTTTGCCATCAATTCAGTGCCGCCTATGCAGAGCAGTTCATTTTGCTTAAGTAACACTTGGTCACGATAGCTGCGCCAATCTTCTCCAACCGCGCTGACTTTTGCCATAATAGTGAAGATCTTACGCCAATGATTGCCATTGAGAGCTATAAGAGTCGCGACAGCATCTGGCTGAGTGTAATGCCAGCTGTCAGGTACCAGCGGCGCTGTAGGAAGATAGTAAGCGAACCTAGCGTGTGGATTACCGATTATCATCGAGAGCGTATAAGTTTCGTTGGAATAAGACTATTTTCGATCCTAACCCGATTAAGGCCTATGCGGCTAATAAAATTGCGAGATGAGTAAATTGGGTGACTAAATTGAAGTGATTAAATTGCACTGCTTACACTAGTGGATTTTATCGCGGTAAAACGTTTGAAGGATGTTTTTATCTACCCGTATAATCTAGTTGCATATTTTATCTCCATGTAGGAACAGCGATGAAGGCCATCATCATAGGTTCGACAAAACACCTATTTTTAGCTGCAGTGTATGCGAGTACTGGCATAGTGGTGGCGTTACTCGCGACAGGGATCTATTTTCTTAATGCGCGCCCTGAGCTGTCACTTTGGCATACGGTCGAGCTAGAAAATGAGTTCCATTATAATACTAAACTCGCTAATTTTAATGAGTACTTAGCGCTAGAAGTCCGCTTATTCGGCGAAGTTGAGCGCAAAGTTGTACAGAAGATTCCTACCTCTGAATTATCTCCAGTGAATCGCTATGTTAAAAATAGCTTGTCTGATCCTGCCCATTGGCCACAAAACTGGAATCGCAGTTATGAATGGTCTGTGGCTAATGCCGAATTTGGAGTATTACTGCTCCACGGTATGTCGGATTCGCCCTATGCTCTATCCAATGTGGCAGTGCACTTTAAAGGTAAAGCCCATGTGCTCGGTTTAAGACTGCCAGGACATGGCACGATTCCAAGTGGATTGACTGAGCTTTATTGGCAAGATCTGGCCGCAGCGGTGAATTTAGCCACAGCGCATATGCGGCAAACTCTGAAAGATAAACCATTATTTGTGGTGGCTTTTTCGACGGGTGCCGCCGTCGCGCTGAACCATGAGTTAGAACGTATAAGCCATGATAAAGCCCCTGATTATGATGGAATGATTTTTATCTCTCCCGCGATAGGGCTAGCGCCATCTGCGGCGGCTGCACGCTGGCAGAGTTGGATAGGACGATTGTTGGAGCTGGATAAACTGCAATGGAACAGTATTCAAGTGGAGTACGATCCCTTTAAATACACCTCTTTTGCGGTTAATGCGGGCGATGTAGTTTATCAATTAGCCCTGCGTAACCAAGGTTTATTGGCAGGATTAACGCCGCAGCAACGGGCGCAAGTTCCGTCGATACTCACCTTTCAGTCGGTAGTGGATGCAACAGTTTCAACCGCGGCGGTGGTGAATAATCTGTATCAAACATTGCCTGAAAAAGGCCATGAGCTAGTGTTGTTTGATATGAACCGACTCGATGTAAATGCCAAGATGGTGTCCAATGATCCGCTTGCGGGCTTGTTGGCGAACATTAATAACCCTGAGTTACATTATCGTGGCACTGTGGTGGAAAATATCAGTAATGAAACCACGCAGGTTCAGGCGCGATACTTTGGTTTAGATGAACTGGGTTTAGATGAACAGAATTTAGATACACAGGATATAGACGCACAGGGTAAAGTGCTCACTCAGGTCAGTGAAAACGTGCGGATATTAGATTTATATTGGCCTGCAGGTGTGTATTCCTTATCCCATGTTGCGCTACCTTTTGGCATAGATGATGGGCTTTATGGTGCCGTGATCCAGCCTGATTTACATAGGATCCAAATCGGAGCCTCAGCTTCGCGGGGAGAGCGCGGCTTGTATAGTGTGTCAGCATCTGAAATGTTACGACAGAAATGGAATCCATTTTTCCCGTATCTACTCGAGCGCATGGATGAGTATCGACTCGCCCATATGCACTCGCATTGAATGATGATTTAGTAAACAGGTGTCATTATGTCTGTTCTGCAGCTAAATCCTGTTTGAGTATGGACGTAATCAGTATCGAGCAATCATTATCGACGAAAATTGTGTCATTCAGAACATAAACTAAGCAGTTGATCAAAGAGATGTAATGAAGCACTTGCGCAGTTGCGAGGCAATTGCTACAGTTCTGGCTCGCTTAAGATAAACCCCATAAACAGTATCTTAGGTGATAAGTAATTGAGCAAAAGCCGTAAAGATTATCGCTAAACTATATTTAGCTAAGTCAGCACAGGTATGCAATATACTTAAAAATTCGGTATGTAGCGCAGCCCGGTAGCGCACTGTCATGGGGTGTCAGGGGTCGGAGGTTCGAATCCTCTCATACCGACCATATTCCCTAGGAAAGTCAGTTATTTGAAAAATAGTAACTGGCTTATTCTATATACAATCCTCGTACATGTACACAAGCACAATGTACACGCCAAACACGGTAGCTTAATGCCTTGTTATTTGCCATTTGTTACCTGTGCTTCGACTCGACAAAGCAACTACTTCTAATGATGTTTCGCTGCGACTTCCTAATCATATTGTAGTTCCTGCCTCAAATTATGTTTACTGATTCTAGATAACTTTTAAAACCACTATTAAGAATCGAAATAAGATAGCTTAATAATAGCTTAATAGTTAGATTTTGCAGTTTCTACATGAAGCGATATTAGTGAGCTATCACACTTATTGCGAGCCATATTTAAGTGTCTGATTGACCATATGAAAATATTCAATGTACTATGAGCTAAAGTGGTTATGGTGAGCAGCTAGTATAGCAGCTTCGAGCATGTGATTCATAATACAGGTAGTGGGTTGCTAGATGGAGTATCTTTATAAAGCGTTAGAAGTGCTTAATGAACTGTATATGGGAGGGCCAATTGAATACGTGGTCAAAAACTCCCTTGAAAACACTGTAAGCATCATAACGTACATAGCTACGATATTAGTTGCATTGACAGCTATAGCTCTTCCACTTACACAACAATCATTGCAATGGATGGAAGATAAGTATGGTTCTGAAAGTTTAGTTAAGTACCTGAATCTAAAATCTCCTATAAGCCCTGATTCTATAGTGCCTAAAGTGCTTATATATATGGTTTTCACTTTGGCATTTTATTTGGTTAGTAAAGCTCTTCCTACAATATTACAAGTGTTTATATTACTATTCGTGATAATTTATTTTGTATACGTGGTGATTATGTATGCAAGGTATTTCTCTTATGTATTTAGGAACTTAAGTAGTTCTACATATATATATGAAAAAATTATGGATAAAACCAAGAATCTTAGTGAACTGACAACTACAGAAGTAGTCGTATTAATGGATATTGAGGGAGCTAGGCTAAAAAACAACTTGGATGTAATGTGTCTGAGTGAGCAGGCAAAAAGCCTTGGTTATTCTTTAAAAAATGACGATAGTGGTAAACTGGTAGAACACATGAAATGCTATATAGCAGGCCTATATAAAATTCTCTACGGACTACCCACTAACTCCTCTCAGAAAAAATATACAACTGTCGCAAATTTACTTTCCTACTTATCATTCCAGTTACTTGGAGATAAAAGATATGCAATATCTTTAAGTAGTCTACAAGAGGTTGTAATCTGGATAGAAACTAAAAGAAACGATAGCTACAAGCCCTTTATGTCAGCTAGATTTCTCATTGAACTTGCGCCTAAAAATAATTTACATAATATGGATATATATGAGTTGGTAAATTATATCAAGATGTTAATACGTCTAGCTAAAGATGAGCACTACAGTGTAATAAAGGAATTGTACGAACGAATATGTAGTGCCTATAACCTAAATAAACATGATAGCCGTTCAAGTTTATGCTACTTTTTCCACAATAGAATTAACGCTAACTTATGGCAAACAGATTTAACACTGCAATTAGAAAAATTCTTGTTAGGTGATGACAAAAATTTTACAAGAGAACAACTTGTAGAAATTCTAGTGTCAGTAGGTATCGATATTAATGAAGATGTTAATAAACTTATTGACGAATTTATTTTTACCTTGTGGGAAGTAGACTTTAGCTGTGCAGTAAAAAGTTTGTCATATTCATTTCTTTTTTATCTACAATCAAGAGAAGATTGTTTGTTATATCTCAGGGACTCAATTAATCCATTGAAATCAGACGTGTTTAGTTATTCTGATGGCATTTTGCCTAATGATATAGACGCTATCTTAATTTCAATAGTCAACGCTCAACAGCTAGAGTATGTGGAGTTCTGGGATTCACCAAAAGAGAGTATCATTCATTCTAGTTGCGTTCTTTTTTTGTATGAGATTGTTAAATGTCAATTTAGAGGGTCTAGTCCATCATTCAATATAAATTTGTATAGATATAGTGACTTAGATCTCCTACTCTTTGCAGTTGGTAGGTTGAAAGTAGGTATCAGAAATATTGTTGAAATTGGTGGAGTTTCGAAATTTATCACTGGTCATTATTTAACTGCTGAAAAAGTTCTTCGGGTCTCAGATGAGTTTCTTGAGAATGTAATACAAAAGTTGGCTAAACATAAAGAAGAACTTGAAGAACGTGGCCCACTTAATAATGATGCTATTGAAAGTTTGAAGCAGGCTTATATGGATGCAATTGAAAATAATTCTCTCGTACCTGTTGCACTTAAGCGTTTAAAACTAGTCAGCAAAAGTTCATTTACATTAAATAACACATTCCCGAGAACTATATTTTTGAAATACACAAATTCTTCTGTTGATTTCAAAGGTGCTGGTTCTGTATTGGTAAAGCTGCATTTGACTCGGCAGTTCGATATGATCCTTCAGCATCGAGGAATTTGTTTAATTAAAAATTTCCCTATAACGGGGGCAAACATAAAAGTAGTTATTCTTAAGTCAGGTGTTCAAGAGTACTTGAGTAAGACTGGATTTACCTTTACTGATAAAGAGATTATATGGGGGGACGGAACTAAATCAAGCTATTTCACAATAAATAATTATACATACAACAGCTTCTATTGTGCAACTTTATCAGAACCATTATTCAAATTTCAGATAGGGAAAAAGTGTCCTTTTGAGTTTGAGTTATCAGATAAAGGGAAATTGCTAGAGTCTAAGGTTAGGTTTTTCTTTACGGCAAATGTATAAAATAGTGACCGCGGCTTCACAAAAACAGCAATAACTCGGAGTTTATTATTGGCTATAATTATGTGAGCCGCAGTAGTACATAATGTTTTATTAGGCGTGTAAGCTACTCTTAATTTGGATAACTGATATTTTTGATATTTCTGAAAACTATTTTATTCATTTTTTAAAAAATTATTCAATTATTTGTTGCTTCTTTAATCATCAGATCTAATGCCTCATATTCCCTTACTGCTTCTATCGAGTTTAAGCGAGCTAAACTAGTGTACCTGCTTTGTACCTTGAGTAGATCCTCGTATACCTCAAGGAAGTGCTTTATTCGCTCAACCAATAGGCTAAGTCTAACCGAGTAAGCTTTCTCCTTAGATTCAAAGTAAATATGTACTTTCTTACCAAGATTAAAATGAGATATTCGATATGGCTTTTTCAAATTTCCTCTATTATCTTTGTCAACTCCAGCAAGTCCCGTGCTATTGACTGTTGAACACCCTATATTGACAATAAATCGGTTGATTTCCATTGGCAAAAGCGAACAGTCTTGTGGGGAATACATTAGACCATTCTGGCAATTTAAGTCTTTATCAAGTTCTAATGTACCTCGGTAGCCGATTGCCCTTATTCTGTTGGTTGTTAGTTCGTACCAAGTCTTAAAATTTGAGTAGGTGAGCCATTGATTACATACCTTAGCGCCTAAATTGAGTTTGTAGCAGCGATATAACATTCTTATCCATGCTTTATAAGGTACAGTTCGTGATTCACCTTTTAGGTTATTGATCCCAACACCATAGATTTTAGGCATACAGGCAAGCCTCTCGCTTTAATCTTTCCCTGATTACTCGTTTGGGATGATTCATCTTCGACCTACCGCATTCACATTGTTTACACTTTGAACGCCTAGTATGTCTCCCATTGATAAAGCCATTGGTGTAGAACTCTGAGCTAGGCAACTCTTTGTTGCATCCGTTACATTCTATTTTCATAGGGTTGTTCTCCTTTAGATTTAGGCCCTCCAAGGTTGAAGGGCGTATTACGTATTAGCCTTTGCTTACATAGAAAGCATTGGAGGCTGTCCGATTATTGAAGCCAGTAACACTATTTGAGGGGGTTTGGTTAGGTGAATTGGCAAGTCTCTTAGCCTCTCCTGTTGTCATCTGGACACCATTAATAACAACCATATCGCCTGAGTAAGTGGTTGTGTTTATTGATAGGCTGGCTTCTCTAGCGGCCTTAGCTGCCTCAATACGCGCATCAATGACGCTCTTAACTGCTGATAACTCATCACCCTCTAATTTGAGCTCTAATCGTAGGAGCTCCAAATCAGTCATTTGGACGTACTGAGCATGACGGGCCGCCCTTTGCCCTAAGAGCTCTTTAACGTAGCTCTGGTTGGCTCCTAGGGCGTTTGGTTTGCAATTGAATGCCTTGATGTTCTCTAGGGTTTCCCGTAAGCCGTCTGAGTTACCCTCAATCAACTTAACCGCCCTCTCTAGGTATTCGCCATTGCCCGCAATACCATATCGTGAGTGCCGCATAAAACTTTCTAAGCACTCAGAGATATCAGTTATGGGGTTGTTTAGATAATCTTGAGTTAAGTCATATTCAGCCGTGTAGCGGTTTACATAATAATCTTCATAAGTAGAAGGCATTATATTTTCAACATTAGTCAGATATAGCGCTTGCTCCTCGGTGACCGCTGGTAGGAGTTTCTCATTAAGTAGTAATCTAACGGTTTCGTGTTTACCCTCAGAAAATGCTGATAAGACTTCCGCCAGCTCTTTGTTAGTCATAGTCTGGCAGGTGGTTTCTTTCGTGGTTGATTTAGTCATTATTATCCTCCTCAGGATTATGTTAGGCGCTCTGTAAGGCCATTACAGAGGCAATTAAGTTAATTTGATGTAGGTTTACTCTGGGGTGTATTTAGTGCCGTCTAAGGCTATCCAAGGGGCATTGGTGGCGCTTCCAGTCGCTCTAACAATGGTCCACTGGTCGCCCGTGATTAAGGTAAAGCATGTACCGTCTTGCTTACCTGATAAATGGGATTTATTTAGAGTGGCATTCGGGTTTGTTAAGTCTTCCAAGCTAATAATTGGTGGTAACTTGAAAGTGCTGATAGGTGTGACTACGACCTTATTTCGGCCGCGATTAGAATCTCCGATAGTTGACATAATGATTTTCTCCTTATTTTGGGTAGCTAAAATTTAGCCCTCGATTGGGCTGGTTGATTTCTAAGTTCGGTTGGTGAGTTGGTACTAGGATTAGCGGGTAGCTCAAAAGGTAGGCTAGGCCATTCATTAGGCTAAGTTAATGTAAGTTAAGTAATCGGCTTAGTATGCTTAGTAGGCCAAAGAGGGTTTGCTTTTACCCATTTCTTAACCTATTCCTTTCTTATTACGTTACCTATTAAAAGGCCTTCTAAGGTCTTATTCTTTTAAGAAGATAATAAGTAAGTAAATAGTAGCCTTCTGTTACCTTCTTTAGGCCTTTAATCAAAGACTTTGTGTGTGTAACTTGAAGATAATCTCAGCGCCAACCCTAAGGCCATAGGAAGGCGAAATACTGACCTTCCACCAGCCAATCACTTCATCTAATTAAGTTGGTCGCTACGGCCTTGATAGCGCTTAATTAAATTACTGGGATTGACTGGTTTGCAATTGAATGCAGGAAGATAAGTATTGATTACCCTGAGGAGGCAATCTTAATCTGTTAAATGAGGTGTTTGAGATGGCTAAGTGTCTAGAATATTTCTTCAATAGTGGTACCAATTGATTCTTTAATAAAATCAGTTGCTTACGTTGAAGTTGCTAACTATGGACTTTTCTTAACAAATACGTGTCAAGTATTTCTATAATTATTTCTAACTAGGCTCGGCTATTGCCTTCCTTCAATAGTGGTACTAATTAGACCCCAACTTTGAGCTGGATTTGTGTAAGCTTATGATAAATAAGGATTTTATGTGTCAGATCCCGACAAGTTAATATCGGGGCTGACTTTAATAGTTGAGTGGCTTAGTTGGTTACCTAGCCTCGGATTGCTTCTTTACTCGTTGAACCGTTGATACAGAACAACCTAATAATTCTGCAGTTTTCCTGATACTCATGGTATGCAAGTGGGTAATGATGGCCTTATGTAACTGAGCATCCTTATTCTGTCCACCCCAAGTCTTACCTTCAGCTTTAGCTTTTGCTATCCCTTGGGCCTGTCTAGTCCTTCTGGTCTCGTAATCGTCTCTAGCCATGCCAGCGGCAAGGTCAAGCATAAAAGCCGTTAGAGCGCGTTGTATGAATCCTGAGTTGCTATCTGTTGTAGTTAGGGCTGAATGTGTCTGAGGTTGGTCGACAATAACGATGATTAGCCCCTTAGCGGCTATCTTGGCTTTAAGTGATTGCCATAACTCCCAAGGTAAACGACTTAACCTGTCCATCTTTTCAATCAATAATATGTCACCCTCTGAGGCTTCCTCAATAAGCCTGTTAAGCTCTGGACGGTCTGGGCTAGTGCCTGATACGTTTTCTTGATAAAAGGTTGTAACGGCCATCCCATGAGCCTTGATGAATGCCATCAACTCAGGCTTAGCCCGACTGCTATCTTGATCGCTGGTGGACGCTCTAAGATAAGCTCGAATGATAAGCTTAGGTGTATTCAGCATGTAGTATCTATCGTTATCTGATTTAGGTGTATTCATTTGGTATCGTAAGCCTAGGTAATTGGGTGGGTAATGCTGTATTCATTTAAGTATACTTGCTGAATACACTTGGTCAAGTAGATATTCTTATTCTGTTATGAGTTAGGGATGGGGTAACAAGTGATGCTATTCACACTTTCAATACTAAAGAGTGAGGAGCTAATAAAACTGGCAAGCCTCTAATAATTGGTTTGAATAGCCTTGAGAGGGCTGTAAGCCCCCCCTATGGGGGAAACTACGTAAGTCGACTCATACACTAGTTGCCGTACATTTCTCCCTCATTTTTTGAAATTCCAATATCAACGACTTAGTAAACCGATTGCAATTACTCTAATAAACAAACTAAATCACTCGCCTTTATGTGGGTATATCTCGCTAACATACTGATATCCCTATGTCCTGAAATCGCCTGAAGTTGAAGTGTATTGAGCTTACGATTTGCATAACGTGTAATGGCCGTGTGCCTCAATGAATGAAAACACAGTGCCTTAGGTAGCTTTAAACGGTCACAAGAGCGCCTAAATGCTTGGCTAACTGTATAGGGCTTGCTTTTGAATAGATAACCATCCTGAACTAATGAAGCTGCCTGCTTGAGTACAGCTAAGGCTCGACTGTTTAAAGGAACATCCCTGTCAAAACCGTTTTTAGTATCGGTCAGTCTCAAGGTCTTTGACTGCCAGTTAATACATTCAGTGGTTATGCTAAGGCACTCGCTGCGCCTCATAGCTGTTTCATAACTTAAGACCACCAGAGGGGCAATCTTAGGCGCTATATCATTAAGTATCATCTGGTATTGAATAGGGTCGATTACGAGTTCCCTAGGCTTGCCAGCTCTAGGTAATTTGTATCCTTCAAGGATATTAGGTAGACGGTTAAATTTGAGTATACGGCTGAGTAATTGAAGCTCTAGGCGGATAGTGGAATCGCTAACTAAGGTCTGCCTTTCTTGGGTATAGGCCGCAATGTGTTTAAGCGTTATATCCTTCGCTTGGAGTGGAAGCCCCTTGATTAAGTTAGTCGCTCTGTAAGTAGTTGCCTCAGTGCCTCCTCGACCTTTTAGTGTATTTAGATATAAGTTTGAACAATGCGCTAGTGAGCCTGCGATCAAGCTATTGCCTTCTATTTGGCTTACCCAAGCCTCAGCCTCAGCTTTTGTTCTAAAGGTCTTGGTGATTGCTTTTTGACCTTTTGGGCGAATCATTGCATTGATATTTCCACTTGGTAATAGTCGATAAGTTGCCATGTACATGTCCTTAGTGTGTACACAGACTTTCCTTTTATCTTGCATATACTTAGGCCTTAGCGTGGGCTAAGTAGCTGTATTCATGGGGTGTCAGGGGTCGGAGGTTCGAATCCTCTCATACCGACCAAATTCCTCTTTTTATAAGAGTTAAAAAGCCTGCAAACTTAATCGTTTGCAGGCTTTTTTATTTTTATGCGATTTTAAAGTTCTTTTTAAGCACGCCAAAAGACTGAGGTATATGCATGGTAAAGTGTCCCAGTTTGAATCATGAAAAAAACATAATAAATATGGGCAGGCTGCGCGTAGCTGCGACTTTATCACAGTGTTGAATCACTCCGAGGTTTAATTGATTGAGGGGTAATGGATAAGTTGTATCGTTAAATTGAATTTTGCTGAAAGCTTTGGGTAGTGCTTTGAAGATTCTGGAGTGGCATTTATTGGGAGCAAAAAAATTAGTTGGCCACACTTTTTGTTCCCATCTTATGGTTGAATAAACTGCATTAAAAAACCAAAATACCATGCCAACAAAGACGCCCAAGTATAACCCCAAACTGCCATCAATAAAGCAGCGGAAGCCAGCCTTGGGTGAAAAGCGCTGGCGATAACTGGTGCAGAAGCCGCACCACCAATATTACACTGACTCGCGATCGCGAAGTACATGATAGGTAATCGAAAAAATACAGTAAAAATAAATAAGATAATAATGTGTATAGAGAACCAAATAAGAGCGATACAAACGTAATAGGGCGCGGCGCTCAATGCGCTAATATCAAAGTTCAACCCCATCAACATTATCATGATATAGATAAAAAAAAGAGCTGCCTGCTGAGTTTCCTTGACTAACACATGTCTTGCATTTGTTAATGAAAATAATAATCCTAAAAAAGTTGCAATTAATACTGACCAAAAAAATTCAGAAGTAAGGTTGTATTTAAATAAGTGTGGGAAACTATTAGCGATTCTTGTTGCAAGGAAGGATGATAATTTTTCACTGAAGAAAATTACAATGAAAAAAGTCAAGCTCAATATCAGAATCCAATAATAGCTTGTTTGTTTTCCTATCACTTTACGTTTGATGTCAGTGCAAAATATCGGTCTATAGCTTTTATCAGCTTTCAGGAAATCATCGATTTTATCTTGGCGTTCTGCAATGAAAAGTAATATAACCATCCATATACCGGAAAAAAGAATATTAATAGCCATCATTACCGCAAATACGGCATCACCGACACTGTGGATTTCTTTTACAGCCAATTGATTGGCGGTTCCGCCAAGCCAGTTTGCCATCAGTGTTGACATGCCTTTCCAAGCAGCATTATCTCCCTGCCAGACGAGTTCGTTCGGAAAAAATATAGAGCCTAACCATAGGCTTAATGGACCGCCAATACAGATGCTCACAGCACCTAGCACGTACATACCGAGAAGTTTTTTTCCCACTAAACTGAGAGCAAAGAAATCGGTGCCTAAAATCAGCAAAAATAAACAACCGGGCATTAAGTGTGTTTTTGCCATTTCGCTAAGTTGACTATGACTTGCATCAATAATATTTAGCGAGCTAAAGATGGCAGGAAAGGCGTAGCACATTAGCATCAGTGGAAAAATACGATAAATTTGCTTAAAAAGTGTAATAGAGGATGTGTGTGTATAAAATAAACTACATAGTAAAAAGACTAAAAAAAATCCTATTCCAAGATCTGATGATATCAATTTAATTCACCTAGTAAGAATAGCTGGTATACATTGTTATATTTTACAGTAGCTTACTAAAGGCTAGGAAACTCATGCTTAATGCAGATAATTCTTCTCCTTCACGCTGAATTGACCAATAAGTTCGTTTATAATCCCATCCATCCACAGGTAATAAAATAAGGTCTTTTCTTGCTAATTCAGCGTCAATCGCTAATAGGGGTAATACACTCAAACCTATACCTGTTCCAATTGCCCTTTTAATAGAGCCAATGGTTGACATGCAGATTTCATCACGAACGTGGATATTTAAGCTTTTTAATAACTGAATTGCACGAATTCGAGAGAACGATGATTCATGGTCGAATATCCACAATTGTTCACTAAGCCAAGATTTTGTATTTAAACCATTTGCAGCAGGATGAGTTACGCCACTCACAATGCAAAGATTATCTTGTAACCAATGCTCACAAATGAGATTTTTACTCGCGGGTTTAGCATCAATAAAGCCTAAGTCTAGTTCTTTTTCTGAAACCATTTTTTCAATAACTAAACTATTATCAATGACTAGTTTTATTTTTACATCGGGATATTGGTTCTTAAATAATGGAATTTTTTTAGATAATACATAGTTACCAGCAGTCTTACTGCTCCCAATGGTTAACGTCCCCTTAATGCCATGTTCAGGGAATGAAAATATATTTTCTAACTCTTTTCCCTTGGATAGCATTTCATTAGCATAAGGTAATATTATTTCTCCATGCGCATTTACAACCAAACCTCCCGCCACTCGCTCAAATAATCTGCAGCCTAAAGAACTTTCTAATTCTTTAAGTGCCATACTTACAGCAGGCGTTGACATATGAAGTACTTTTGCCGCTTTTGAGATCTGCCTCTCAGAATGTATGGCTTTAAAGATCATCAATTGTCTTAATGTTATCCGCATCAAATGCTCCGCGAGGGGAAAGTCAGTTATACTAGCAGTATAATAGTTTAAAACGATAAATAATTAACATGATAAATATCTGATTTTTATAAAGCGGCTATTTAGCCGCTTTATCTATAGAGGTTAAAATAGATATCTTGTAGATACAAAAATGAGAGTGTCATCAAACTCAGTATGTCCTTTGACGTCAGTATAGTCACCATCAAAATAGGAAATACCTACCCCAAAAGTTAAATCCTTTTGAGCCTTAAAATCAACGCCTACTGAATATTGACTTGCATCACTCTCTTTTAGTGTTTTTAGATCTGCTCCGGCATTTTTTGTCACTTTACCCAGCCCAGCATCATCTTTTAAATATTGAAATTTTATATCATATTTATTAATAGGAACAACCATACTTAACAGGTAGGAGTTACCTTTAATATTATCATAAATACTTGACTCAGAGCGCTGGTACATAGCCCCCAATTTTACGGATGAAATAGCAACACCACCCACCAGTCTTGTTGCCTCTAACTGGTTCAATCCATCAGCATAGGCTATTGAAATATAGTGACTATTCTTTTTAAGTGCTGCATCGCCTAGGGAAAAACTAATTGCATAATTGTTTTGTTTATCAGAAAGTTCTGGATTTTTTTGATTAAAATCCTTATCAAAAACATAACTGATACCCATAGTAACACCAGCGACCTTAGCGCTATTTAATGTTATCGAATCGCCTAATCTATCGTTACCTGCAATGATCATATTCATATCGCTTGAGGTAATATTAAATAAATCCACTTTACCTTCAGCACTTTTAAAAACGGTATCATTTCTTCCGAAAACAGCTGAACCATAGTTAGTTTTAAAACCTAAGTATGAGTTTCTCGGTTTGAAAATATTAGAATCATCGTTATCAAAGCTTTCTATCCCTGCTTCAAATTTATATAACAAGCTAAAATTATCATATACACTATACTCACCTTTAACGCCTAAATATGATGCATAATTTTCAAGGGAAAATCCATCAACTTTTTCGTTACCAGAAAGACCATTACTTGAATTGGCCACACCAAGCCACAGTCTTCCATAAAAATCTAGTGGCTCAGATAAAGCTGGAGTTGAACAAATTAAAATAAAACTAAAACCAATATATTTAGTGTTTTTCATCGACATCACCTTTTTAGAATGTAAAAGCAATGCCATATTAGAGATTTAAGCAAACACATCTCCGCTTTAGATCACATCTAATCAACAAAAATATCGAGTTAAGCATAACTTAAAGTGTGTTAAGTTATATTTAACAATTTTAATTTATTGCTCAATGTCACTATTTAAAAAAATTAAGAAACTATCATCACGCCAAATCTTACCAAAATAAAAACTGGAGAATTGCATGAAGATAAAATACTTGAGTATTATTGTCTGTTCGATTTTAACGGCGTCATCATGGGCTGCTGATAATAAAAATGATTTAGCATCATTCCATAAAGATGTTAATGGTTGTAAAACCTGCCATACAGCACCCAATAAAGTGAGCGATAGCGAGACATTTGAAAATAAACAATGTAAATCCTGTCATGGTGATTATGGAAAACTAGCAAATCCCAAACTAGAAATTGACCCACATTCTTCACACTTAGGTGATATTAATTGTACGTCTTGTCATAAAGGACATGAACAACCAAAATTATATTGTAATGAATGTCATTCATTTAAAGGGCTCGACATGCCTTTTAATAAAGCAAAATCCAAAGAACCGTGGGACAAAGGTTGGGATAATGAAGCAATAAATAAAGCGATAGCTGCAGGTCCTAAAGAAACAACGGATGTGATTGTTGTTGGAGCCGGTAGTGCTGGGTTTAATGCTGCGATTGCAGCTAAAAAGGCGGGGGCTAACGTTATATTGCTTGATAAAGCACCATTTAGTGGTGGTAACTCTATGCTCGCCGCAGGCGGGTATAATGCTGTGGGTACAGTTCAGCAAAAAGATCATAAAGTCGATGATAAAATCGAATGGTATGTCGAAGATACAATGAAAGGCGGTCGATATGCTAACGACCCTAAATTGGTACAAATATTAGCGGAGCAATCGGCTGATGGCATTAAATGGTTAGAATCTTTGGGCGCCAATATGGATGATTTAAAACGCTCTGGCGGCGCTAGAGTCGATAGAACACATCGTCCATCTGGTGGTTTAAGTGTTGGTCCACATATTATTGATGTACTAAGAAAAGCATCGGATAAAGAAGGGGTTGATACAAGACTCAACTCCAAAGTTGTTAAATTGGTTGTTGATGATGAACAAAAAATTGTGGGTGTTGTCATCCACGGTAAGCACTCTGGTCACTATATGGTTGCAGCTAAGTCGGTTGTTTTAGCCACAGGTGGTTATGGGTTTAACAAAGAAATGATTGCTTTTTATCGCCCTACATTTAAAGGCATGACAAGTTCAAATAATATCACTTCAACTGGGGATGGTATTGAACTTGCTAAAGCAGTCGGTGCAAGTATGACTGATATTGATTGGATCCAGACACATCCAACAGTAGGAAAAGATAGCCGTATATTAATTTCAGAAACGGTTCGAGGTGTCGGGGCCATAATGGTTAATAAAGAAGGCAATCGCTTTATCAATGAATTAACGACTCGAGATAAAGCCTCCGATGCCATTCTAAAACAGCCTGAACAATATGCTTGGCTAGTATTTGATAATGAATTATATAAAAAAGCTAAAATGGTTCAGGGGTATGATCATTTAGAAATGCTTGAAAAGGCCAATACTGTTGCAGAGCTTGCAAAAATAACAGGAATGACCCCAAGTGTTTTAGACAAAACTATCACAAACTACAACCATTATTTCAAACAGGGTAAAGATGAGGCATTTAACCGTGAGCAGATGCCGCTATCAATAGAAAAATCTCCTTATTATGCCGTAAAAGTTGCTCCTGGCATCCATCATACTATGGGGGGAGTTGCCATTGACACTAAAGCTGAAGTACTCGATATACAAAGCCAACCGCTCAAAGGTTTATTTGCGGCGGGAGAGGTGACTGGTGGTGTTCATGGGTATAATCGACTGGGTGGTAACGCTGTCGCTGATACTGTGATTTTTGGTAAAATCGCAGGGACAAATGCTGCTAAACATGCTCTAAATACAAAGTAACGCTAAATCAGTGAGAGACTCGTTATTGTCTCTCACAACATCTCAAGTTTTATTCATCGTAAATATTAGCAATAAAATTATTGCTTGAGTTAAAGTGCTCCCCTGCTATTTTTGAGAGGCTAATGTAGCCTCTCTTTTTTATTTGTCGGCAGCATTAGATATCAGGGATTTTGCTCACTTTTCGATGGCTTCATCTTTTTAAATAGCGCGGGAATATTGGCGAAATGTACTTACTCTTTCCATGAATCGAATAATACACTGTAGGCGAGTCCAGCATTGCACCACTTCTTAGAGAACCAATTACAGATTTGAACGTCGGAACCTTAAGCCGGATACGCAGTAACGATTACTATCACTGAACCTACATTTCCAGCGTTTAAAATTATTACACATATATTGATCAGCTTTAATGCTCAATAGGATTGTGTTGGTAGACTTTCCTACAGAGCATCAAAGCGGGTGAGGCTATTTGGCAGTATTATGCCGCGCAAGCCAGGCACTCAAGCGCTCTTGGGTGCCGATGACAAAGACAAAAAACGCCGGTACGAAGAATATTGCCAGCAAGGTGCCACTGAGCATGCCACCGAATACGCCAGTACCGATAGCATGCTGAGTTTCTGCGCTGGCGCCGCTCGCAAGCATTAAGGGTACCACTCCGAGAGTAAATGCCAGTGACGTCATCAGAATTGGACGCAGACGCAGGCGTGCAGCGGTCACTGCAGCATCTATCAGCGTATGGCCCTCGGCATGCAATTGGCGGGCGAACTCGACGATGAGGATAGCATTTTTTGCCGATAGACCGATGATGGTGATCATTCCTACCTTGAAGAACACATCGTTAGGCATATCACGCAATATTACTGCCGTTACCGCGCCCAGCAGACCCAGCGGCACGACCAACATCACCGACAGTGGGATCGACCAGCTTTCGTACAACGCAGCGAGTACCAGAAATACTACCAGAGCGGACAGCAACATTAGCAACGGTGCCTGCGCCGCCGATTGGCGCTCTTGCAATGATGCCCCCGTCCACGCTACCGCGAACCCTTGCGGCAATTGCGCCACTAAGCGTTCCATCTCGGTCATCGCTGCGCCGCTGGAAACGCCAGCTGCCGCACCCCCGGAAATACGCATAGCCGGGAAGCCCTGAAAGCGCATCATTTGCTGCGGCGACTCTTTCCATTCAGCCGTCACTACTTCCCGTAGAGGCACCATGCCACCACTTGAATTACGCACGCGCAGGCTGAGCACGTCGTCCAATTGCATTCGTGCCGTAGCGTCGGCCTGCAGTATGACCTGCTGCATACGTCCATTATTTGGGAAATCATTGACATACAGTGATCCCATGGCCGCCGAAAGTGTGCTGCTGACCGCGGCGAAGGACAGACCCATAGCCTCGGCTTTTGACCGATTGATATTCAGGCTAATGCTCTCACCGGGCGGTAGGCCATCTGGGTAGACATCGCTGACCACCTCGCTCTGCGCAGCCAGTGCCAGCAATTGTGTCTGTGCAGCTATCAATGCAGCCTCGCCCCGGTTAGCTCTATCCTGCAGGAACAGAGTGAAACCGGAGGATGTGCCCAGCTCGTCGATGGCTGGCGGCATCATGGTCATCACTGTGCCTTCGACGTTATCAGCCATAGCTTGCTGCGCCAGTGCCGCTTCTTCGGCAGCCGTAGCACCATTACGCTGATCCCAATCTTTGAGCATAGTGAAGGCCATGGCTGCATTGGGGCCGGAGCCTGCAAAGCTAAAGCCCAGCACTACCATATTTGCATCCAGCGTTGGGCGCGATGCGACGTGCGCCTCGTAGGCTTTGACCACATCCAGCGTGCGCTCGCTGGTAGCGCCTGTGGGTAATTGGATGGAGGTCATGAAATAGCCTTGATCCTCTTCTGGTAGAAAGGACGACGGCAATTGCCCTGCAGCGAGGATCAGCACTGCGCAGAGTACGGCAAATGCCGCCATCATACGTCCACTGCGTCCAACCAATCGTGCTACGCGTGCACTATAGCCTGCGGTGAGTTGTTCAAATCCACGGTTGAAGGCTCCGAAGAAACCGCCTTTTTGATGGTGATCAGCACTAACTGGGCGCAGTAGCGTGGCGCATAGTGCTGGCGTTAGGGTCAGTGCGAGGAAGGCCGAAAACAGAATAGACACCGCCATCGACAAAGTGAACTGTTGATAGATCACTCCCACTGAGCCGCTACCGAAGGCCATGGGGATGAATACTGCGGTCAGCACTAGCGTGATACCGATCACCGCGCCAGTAATTTCCTTCATCGCCTGTGAGGTTGCCTCCCGCGGCGACAGTCCTTGGGTAGCCATCAGTCGCTCAACGTTTTCCACCACCACAATAGCATCGTCAACAATAATGCCAATGGCCAGCACCATGCCGAACATGGTCAGCGAGTTGATTGAGAAGCCTGCAAGTAATATCACCGCGAAGGTACCGAGTAGTGCTATGGGCGCGACGATAGCTGGTATAAGTGTGTAGCGCAGGTTCTGCAGGAACAGGAACATCACCATAAATACCAGCGCCATAGCTTCAAACAGGGTATAGATTACTTTTTCGATAGACACTTTGACGAAGGGGGCGGTATCGAATGGCACTGAGTAGTTCATGCCAGCAGGCATACTCAGCGCCAGTTCGGCTAGACGTTCACGTACCGCAGAAGCTGTGCGTACAGCGTTGGCTCCTGGCGAGAGCTGGATAGCAGCACTGGTCGCCGCCACACCATTCTCACGGTTAGAAAAACCATAGGACTGAGCGCCCAGCTCGACCCGAGCCACATCTGCGAGCACCAATTTTGCGCCATCGGTACCGGCACGTAGGACGATAGCAGAGAACTCCTCGGGTGTGCTGAGTTGTCCTTGCACTGTTAGGGGAACCGTCAGTCGTTGTCCCTGTAAGACAGGTTCATCACCGAGTCGCCCTGGGGCTATTTGTGCGTTCTGCTGCTCGATAGCTGTAGCAAGGTCGTTCATTGTCAGGCCATAGGCGGTGAGTTTATTCGGGTCGACCCAGACGCGCATAGCCTGCTCGGCACCGAATAATTGCACGCGACCAACACCGTCGATTCGGCGCAGCTCCTCGACAATATTGCGTGCTAAATAGTCGTTTAGCGCGATTTCGTCGAATTGGCCGTTTGGAGATGTCATACCAATCATCATCAAAAAGCTTGAAGCGGCCGACTCAACCTGCAGACCGCTCTGCCGTACAACTTGAGGTAGGCGTGGTTCGACAACCTTAATACGATTTTGCACATCAACTTGGGCTAGTTCCGCATCAGTGCCCGGCTTGAATGTGGCGGTTATTTGTGCACTGCCCGAGCTGTCAACTGATGATTCGAAGTAGAGTAAGTTCTTCACTCCTGACAATTCGCGCTCGACAAGGCTTACTACAGAGTCATTAAGTGTCTGTGGCGTGGCTCCTGGATAAGCGGCATAAATGCTCACCGACACGGGTGCCACTGATGGGTAGCGGGATATGGGTAACTGTGGAATGGCGATGACGCCAATCAGTACGATAAATAAGGCTATCACCCAAGCAAATACTGGGCGGTTGATGAAAAACTGCGGCATGGCGACTTCTCCAAATTTAGCGCACGACAGCGCTAAGTTGCTGATTAGCAATAGTAGGTTGCCAAGGGCGCGCGACGACCTGCGCAGTTGGGCTTAGGCGTTCGATGCCTTCAACAACTATCTGCTGACCAGCGGTTAGGCCGGATACTACGTGATAGCGACCTGCCACCAATTCATCGACCTTAACGGCCACAGGTTGCACTTTAGCTTGCCCATCAAGCACCCACACTTGTGATTGACCAGCCTTGCGAGTCACTGCCTGCTGAGGCACGTTCAGAGCCGTAGGATAGTAAGCTTGTGGAATGCGAGCTTTTACGTAAAGACCGGGTAACAGACGATGCTGCGGGTTATCTACCAGTACGCGCAGCAGTACATCGCCAGTACCTGCATCTACTTGAATGCCGGAAAATAAGATATGCCCTTGCATGCCAAGAGGCTCGCCACTACTGCTAAGGATCTCAACAGCCAACTCCGGGGCTCCAGAGTTGGCCTGCTGACGCATCGCCTTCAACATTGATGCTGGCAAACGTACATCAACGTACACTTGGTCGATTTGTTGGATCCTCGCCATGGGTGTGGTATCGGTGGGTGAGACCAATGCACCTTCACTCACTAATGCTTCATCTATACGTCCGGAGATTGGTGCCTCGACGCTGGCAAACTGTAGATCTAACTGACGCCGTGCCAGCGTCGCTTTGGTTTGGGCTACATCCGCGGCAGCCTGATCGCGCTGGGAAATAGCATCGTCATACATTTGTTGGCTGACGGCCTCGGTTTGTATCAAAGAGGCCAAGCGATCGGCTTCTTGACGAGCCCGAACCCATACCGCTTCGGCACGCAGTAACGCTGCCGCAGCAATATCGACATCCGCTTTAAATGGTGCTGGATTTATTTGGAACAGCACAGTGCCAGATGTTATCTCGGCGCCCTGTTCGAAGAGACGACCTTGCACTATGCCGCTAATTTGCGCGCGGATCTCAGCGCTGCGAACCGCAGCGACACGACCGGGCAGATCTTTAGTCACCAATAGTTCTTCATTTTTTAATGTCATTACTGACACTTGAACCGGAGCAGTTGTCTCTTCATCCTGTACCGCTGAATCACAACCAACCAATCCCAACACGGCAATTGCTACTACTAACACAAAACTTAAGTGTCGCTGTTTGATGTACATAATCTACTCTCCTCAATGTACAGCGATCTCATTAATGGCGTTTTATCAAACGCTAGAGAACTAATGCTGAATTATGACGAGTCACTATTGCGAATAATTCGAGACATTGTGGAGAATGTATGGAGGGGGTGATAAAGTTCAACCATTTTAATGTTGGGGCAATCCATGTCTAATCTCAATGCATCCGTAAGTTCTATGACTTCGGCACTGGTATTAATTGCAGAGGATGAAGCAGAGATTGCCGATATCCTTATTGCTTATTTGCAGCGCAGTGGGCTGCGAACTCAACACGCTATCGATGGTATCCAAGCGTTAGCCATGCACCAAACATTTAAGCCCGATCTATTACTGCTCGATGTACAGATGCCTAATCTCGATGGCTGGAATGTACTGAATGAAATTCGCTCCCGTGGTGACACGCCGGTGATCATGCTCACCGCGCTTGATCAGGATATCGATAAATTAATGGGGTTACGCCTCGGTGCTGACGACTACGTGGTTAAACCATTCAATCCCGCCGAGGTGGTGGCTAGGGTGCAGGCGGTACTGCGACGCGCCCGCACTAACACGCCTATAAATAAAATGTTGCGCGTCGGCCAGTTCCAAATCGACTTAGACAGCCACGAGGCTAGCGTAATCTGTAACGGTCAGCAGCAGGCTCTGGATCTGACCTTGACCGAGTTCAAACTGCTCGCTTGCTTGATGCGTACACCGAAACGTGCTTTTAGCCGTGAGGAGCTGTTAATTAATTGCTTGCCTGAGGGCGATACTCAGGAACGAACGGTAGACAGTCATATCAGTAAGCTACGTAAAAAGCTTGAAGCCCTCGATATTCAAGGAGTGCCGCTCAGTGTCTGGGGGGTTGGCTATCGCTTTGGTGGTGAAGTATGAGGCAAACACCGGGTTTGCGCAGGCAAATTATCCAGTCCCTAGCGGTAATGACATTAGGCATCATTTTCCTGTCAGTGTTTGGCTCCTATGTATTCTATGCCATTGCAGTGGCCTACCTGCCAGGCAGTATATCTGAAACCTGGATGCCTTCTCAGATGGAAATGCTATGGATAGTTTGCACTATCATAGCCGCATTGGGGATGGCGCTATTTGTTGCCATTCGCCTGTCACGGCGCATTCTTACTCCTCTTAACTCTGTGGCATATAGCCTACGCGAAGTCGCCCAAGGCAAGCTCAACGCGCGGGCGCGAATGGACCAACATGCGATGGGGGAGACGGCGCAACTGGTGAGTGACTTTAATGCTATGGCCGAGCGCCTAGAGTATATGACTCGCGAACGGGAGTTTTGGAACGCGGCAATCGCTCACGAACTTCGTACCCCAGTCACCATTCTGCGTGGTCGGTTGCAGGGGTTAGCGGAAGGCGTTTTTAGCCCCAGTAGTGAGCTCTTTGAAGGTCTGTTACGGCAGGTTGAAGGCCTTAATCACCTGATCGAAGATTTACGAGTGCTGAGCCTCAATGACAGTGGTCATCTAGAATTACAGCGGGATGAGGTCTGTTTAGCAGAGGAGTTAAGTGCAGTTATTGAGACTTTCGCTGCGGTGTTAGACGCTAAGGGACTCATACTGAAGCAGGAACTCGATACAAGACTTAAAGTTTACTGTGATGCTATACGAATATGTCAAGCGCTGATGGCGCTGCTGGAAAATGCACGCCAGCATGCTGATCCTGGCACTTTGACTGTAAGACTCTATAGCGTGGGGGCAAGCTGTTATCTAACCGTAGAAGATGAAGGCCCAGGTATTCCTGATGAAGCAGCAAGCTACATATTCGAGGCATTTCGCCGAGTTGATCCGTCTCGCTCTCGAAAAAGTGGTGGCAGTGGACTCGGTCTCGCAGTGGTTAAAACAATTGCTGAAGCTCACGGCGGCCACGTGGTTTGCCAGCAATCGGGTCGTGGAGGAACAATATTTGTCCTTTCTTGGCCTGTTAAGGCAAGTTAAGGCTCCCCTTAACTACATCCTGATACTGGAATTATCTATATGAACGGTGACGTGCTGAGTGATTCCTGCACGTATCACGCCAGAGCACATTGCTGAATCGGGAAAATGCAGGGATTGTAGGTATTCCCTAGATCCCTTTGGTTGTTATCCGATATTGATTACAACTAATGGGATGTTATTTTGTTTGAATACACTCAATTTGTTGTACTTGCAGCCTTGATATCGCATTTTCGTGTAACTGTACATAAATTTTTGAGGTAATTAAAACGTGTAAAATTACATGATTTATGTTTAAATTTAGCAGGTTATGATTAAGCTGTTCACTGTTATAGAGTGTCAGGGGGCGGAGGTTCGAATCCTCTCATACCGACCAAATTAGATGCTTAATTGTTAGTTTGTTTTAATCATTAAAATAACCAGCAGTTAAGTAAAACAAAACCCCGTGTTAGCATTGCTATACGGGTTTTGTTTTTTATACCTTTTCGCTGCCGATATGACTAACGCTGCTTGCGACTAAGGTTCAAGTTCGAGTGATTAGGCTGATTTGGGTACAGCCAAAGGCAAAAATTTTTAAGGTGAAATCGTTAATTTCACAAATTATATGCATCCGCCATTTAGCATTTAAGACATTATTGAGTAGGACATTTACCTATGCGCGCGTTTGTTTTACGAGCAAGATCAGCACCTACTGACAGTCAGTTGTTTTTGGCTTCTGTCGGCCAAGAGGCGCATACCGAGATTTTAGCTCATACCCTGATGAACACTATCTTTGTGGCTCAGTCCCATCGAAACGATGTTGTCGTTTATTTGGTGCTAGAAAGTACCCATGATTTTTCCCGCACTATCTGCTTCGATACTCGAAATATTTGCCATATTGGTGGTTTTCACGAGCAAGCTTTGCTCACTAAAATTGCCAAAGCCTTAGATATTTCTCGGGGTATGACGAAGGAGCAAACCCGTGTTGTTGACGAGGGCATCAGTGTTAGCACTATCAGTTTTGAAAAGCTGGTACAGGACCTCGCGGTGGATTATCAATTGTTTATGATGGATAAGAAGGGTACATCAATCCGTGAGCAAGAATTTGTGGGTAATCCGTGCTTTTTACTGACCGATCATATTCCTATGCCGAAGAAAAGTTTTAATACCTTGAAACGACTCGGCGCGCAAAAGATCAGCTTAGGGCCAAAGATGCTGTTTGCTTCTCAGTGCGTGGTATTGATCCATAATGAATTGGATATCAATCAATAGCCTCTGAGTCTTCTGTATCCGTTGCTAACGCTGACTATTCCTGTGGTAACGTGTGTATCGAGCCCCATTTTTTAATGGGGTTTTATATTTTCCCCTTTAAAAATGTAATCGCTTTTTGGGCTCTGCGTGACAAGGGCCATTCCGCGCGGTGGATAAGCCAAATGGTGTCTACAACTTGGCTGCCACATTCCACAACATAGATATCTTCTTGTCGTTCAAAGGCTTTGCGGGCGTATTGCGGTATAACCGTAAATCCTAGCCCTTTTGCGACAGGTTCGAGAATGAGGCTGATTTGGTTGGTAAATCCTTTGCAGGGGATCTCTTGAATGCCGGGGTGAGTTGGATATTTACGGCTAAGCAGCCGAGTCGCCATAGCCTCACCATCGGGATGGGAGATAAACCCTAGCCGTTGTAAATCAGCCCATTCATGTTGTTTATGGCTTGCAGGTACCACAAGTTCAAGCGGCTCTTCGGTAAAATGTGTGCTGTGAATACGAGGATCGGAAGGTTTTAAGGTTACCATGCCGATTTCATGTTCATTGGCCAACACTGAGGCCACTATCTCACTGTCAGGGGCAAAACGGTGGCGAATACTTAACGCCGGAAAGGCTTGTTGTAATTCGATTAATAATGGAAAAAGCGTTAAACCAATGCTACCTGGAGTGATAAGGCTAATATCACCGACATTGGCATCATCATGGATCAGTTTCTGCTGTAAGCGCTTTTGCGCGCATTCAACTTCTTTGACGTAGGTCAGCAGGTTTTCCCCAATGGGAGTGATTTCAAGCTGGCGGGTGCGGCGTAAAAACAGTGTGCCGTAGGTTTCTTCTAAGCGACTGATATGCTGACTCACGGCCGCTTGGGTGATACCTATGGCTTCGGCGGTGCGGGTGAAATTGCCTTTCTCGACCAGAACGCTAAAGGTGTGTAACCATTGTGGATTTATCATAAGTAAAATTTATCAAATCTATAATCTGTACGTGCTTTTAATTATGGCACGATAAGACTAGTCTGTCGTCATTCAGTATTAAAATACCTTTTGATCTTAATAGACACAGGAAACACCATGGCCGATCTATTTTCATCCTTCAAACTTAAAGACATCACCCTCAAAAACCGTATTGCCGTTGCACCCATGTGCCAATACCAAGCCACAGATGGACTCATCAACGACTGGCATCAGGTACATTACACTGGCCTGGCACGAGGCGGAGCGGGTCTTGTTGTGGTTGAAGCCACAGCGGTTTCTCCTGAAGGACGTATTACCCCCAAATGCCTTGGGTTATGGAATGACGAACAAGCCCAAGGCTTAGCAAAAGTGGCTAGTGCGATTAAAAATGCGGGTGCTGTTGCAGGCATTCAGATTGGTCATGCAGGCCGTAAAGCGAGTGCCAATATCCCGTGGGAAGGGGATGACCATATTGCCGATAATGACGCGCGAGGTTGGCAACCGATTGCACCATCAGCTGTCGCATTTGGCGCAAACTTACCTAAAGTGCCTACCGCTATGACGATTGAGGACATTGAGCGGGTTAAAGCCGACTTTGTGGCGGCAGCAAAGCGTGCTTTAGCCGCAGGATTTGAATGGTTAGAACTGCATTTCGCCCACGGTTATTTAGCCCAAAGTTTCTTTTCAACCTATGCTAATCAACGCACCGACCAATATGGTGGCAGTGCCGAAGGGCGGGGGCGCTTTTTGTTAGAAACCATTGCCGCGGTAAGAGACGTTTGGCCATCGCATTTACCCTTAACGGCGCGATTTGGCGTGATTGAATTCGACCATAAAGATGAAGAAACACTGACGGAATCGATAGCCTTGGTGAAGCAATTTAAGCAAGCGGGGCTCGATATGCTGAACGTCAGCATTTGCTTCTCGACCCCAACGGCAAATATTCCATGGAGTCCTGCATTTTTGGCGCCTATTGCAGCGCGGGTTCGTCAAGAAGTGGGGTTCCCCGTTGCGACTTCTTGGGGTATGGATGATCCACATCAAGCCAATGCGGCCATTGAAGATGAACAAATGGATTTAGTGATGATAGGTAAAGCGTTTTTAGCGAATCCACATTGGCCATATCAAGCGGCGCAAACCTTGAAAATTGAGCGCCCATCTTGGGTATTACCCGCTTCCTACGCCCATTGGTTAGCCCGCTACTCTACGGTTAAAGCCGATTGATTGTAGAGTGAGTTGATTTAAGCCTAAGCCTTAAAAAGCCGTTATCTAAAGATAGCGGCTTTTGGCTTTAGTGGCAGGTAAGGTCCATCATAAGAGACTAGCTACAAGAGACTAGCTTCAAGATAATGGCCACGCAGCCCTTCAACCCACGCAGTTAAATCCAAGCTTCGTGCATTTCGTATTCATCCCGTCGCCAGGGAATAAAAAAGCCCCAATCCTGTAGGAATGGGGCTTTTTTAACTAAGATGATGAAGCTCAGTGGTTATAGAAGCGTCGACCTTCACGCATCACTTCAATCAATTCAGGCGCGCTCATTTTTTTATTGAGCCTATGTTCATAGTTTTCATCGTAAATACGATATTTACCGTGGCGGTCAATCACTGTCACTTCTGCTTCTTGATAGATAGCAAAAATACGGCTATCACCTATATAGATCCACGTTTCTTTGTCAGGTTGTAATAGGCTGCGGCCAGCGCTGTAATCTGTCGTGTTATTGGTGCAACCTAGCACGTGGGTCATTAAAGTCGGCGCAATGCCGTAATGGCTGGTGCGGTATTTGACCTTAGAAGCACCCGTACTCGGCCAGTGGATCACTAATGGCACTTTGACACTCTGTGGTGACAGGTTGCGATTAGCTTCATCACTATTGCTGGTGAACATTTTGCCATTGACCCCAGTGATAATCACTAAGGTGTCGTTGGGCACATTGGCCAGTATTGCCTTGAGTTGTTGATCGACAAAATACAGAGATTGGCGATATTGATTAAACAGTACTTTTTGCGCTGGCATCAGGTCGGTATTGGCTTTCACTGTTTCGATACCCAGAAAACCCACGGGAGTATCAAAATTTTCTGGCGCTTTTAAGTTAACGAGCGCCAACCAAGGTTTATGTTGGATGCTGTGCCACTCGTTAAAACTGGCCACTGTGTGCAAATCGGCATCGGCACTGCCATTGGTTTCTTTGGCTATGACAGGATTAAAGTCATTAAACATCGCCTGTGATGAACGCAAATTGAGATTGGTTTCTGGGAGGAAAAGCCCCAATTCATAGCCTGCTTGTTGAAAGCTTCTGGTCAGTAAAGGACTGGTGCTATTAAAAATTCGCGCATCGCCATAACTGCCTTGCAGGCCATAGAGTAGCGAAAACATGCCCGTTCTAAATTGGTTGCCGCCGCTGAAATGCTGGGTAAAAGATTGATTATTTTCAGTGTATTGGTGTAGGAATGGCATGCTTTTGCCATCGACCATATCCGCCCGTAAACTGTCGATGGTAATCATCAACACGTTGATTTTCGTATCGGCCTGGCAGGTGAGTGGCTGCTCTGGATAACTGAGTACACTGGTGTTGTGATTGACGTCATCGCCTTGGTATGAACCATCGATACCGTGACTTTCCATAAAGGAGCGAGCAGTCGCGGGATAAGATAAAGGATAAGTATCGTCGAAACGGGTAATTTCTGTGATATCGGCGGCATCGGCCCAAATGTGGATCAAGTGGCTGCTGATAAAACAGATACACACTAAGGTGATAACTTTATTGCCTAAATTGAGTTTTTGGATTTTCTCTATGCGTTTCCACAAAAAGTTCGCCATGGTCAGTTCAATGGCGATGATGGCCAGCGGTGTGACGATATAAGAAGTACCACGGAGCAGGGCATTGAGATCCGCCCAAGCTAAATCGAAGGCGAAGGGGCTCAAGTGCATGCCGTAATCGGCGTAAACAATGGTATCGTACAATAAGATACAAAGACTTAGGGTCGCGATCACCGCCGCGACACCTCTTAATATCTTTGAATAGGGCAATATCAAGGTTAGTGGAAATAGGCAGATCAAATAGGCGATAAAGGCGAGAAAGCTAAACTGACCAATAGTGCTGACGCTCAGATAAAACCAGCCATACCAAGTTTCTGGATAACCTACGCTGCCAAGGTATCGGCTTCCGACTATCATGGCTAATAAGCCATTGAAGAAGGCGAACCAATGCCCCCAGTTGATGAGCCGGGAAACCCGATCGCGGCTCATTTGCTTTTTTCGCTCGACCATAGTGATCCGCTTATTCCTAAAAGGCCTTGTATCTTATATTCTTTTGATGATTATTACCCAGTTAACTTACTGGGATTTAACCGATTGTGCGAGTGCTTTTGCAAATTGTTCGGCCACGGCTTGGCGCGATTCGCTGGGCACTTTACGTTCTAGCAGGTTAGTCACGCAGTTACCCAATGCCATCAGGCTCAGGTCAGTCGGTGCTTTATGCTTTTCTAACACAGCCAATATTTCGGCGATTAATGATTCAACTTGGGTGTTTGAGTATTTCGATTGGATTGCCATAATCAAAAAATGTTTCACTTTGGAATGGATTAGCGGCATATAATAGCGGATTTATCCCAGTATCACTATCAGGGCTTATGAGTATTAACATCGAACACGCAATTATTCACGAGATTTCTCAGGACAGTCAGGGGCAATTACGCTGCCGTTTACGTCCTCAACCTCTGCTGAACGGTCAGGCGGTCGAGGTGATGCTCGACGAGTTGCATCAGACATATACGGGAAAGGCCGGTAAAGGTTTTGGCTATTTTGGTATCCATGGTGACGACGGTGAGGCGAACCCCGCCTTTGCCAATGCGCTAACTCAATACCGTGGCGGTGATTTAGGGTTTGTGGAGTTTTCCGGTCAAGCCAGTAAATTACTGCAAGAAGAATTGTCAAAGTACGACTTCAGTCAAGGCGGTTTCCTGTTGATGTCTTGCTATACCAGCATCACCAGCGATTATTTGTTTGTGGCTTTATTAAGTGCGAAGTCGTCAATGACAGTATTAGATGATATGGAACTGTCGCAAAATAACCATTTGGATTTAAATAACATCCAACTCGCGGCGCGTATTGATTTAACTGAGTGGCAAGCCGATAAGGATTCTCGCAAGTACATCTCCTTTATCCGTGGCCGTGCGGGACGTAAAGTCGCTGACTTTTTCCTCGACTTTATGGGTTGCGTAGAAGGCGTCAATACTAAGGCGCAAAACAAAACCTTAATGAATGCGGTTGAAGATTTTGTTGCCAGCAGTGAGTTGACGAAAGACGAGCGTCAGCAGTGCCGCAATAAAGTGTTTGAATACTGTAGTGAGCGTTTCGATGAAGGCGCTGACATTGAGATCAAAGACTTGGCCGATGAGTTAGCCGATCAAGGCATGGACTCCTTCTATGATTTTGCCCGTGGCGGCAGTTATGATCTTGATGAAGAGTTTCCGGCCGACAAATCAACCCTGCGTCAATTGAAGAAGTTTTCTGGTACGGGTGGCGGTGTAACGTTAAGTTTTGACGGCGGTCACTTAGGCCAACGGGTGATTTACGATCCCATCTCGGACACGATTTTAATCAAAGGTGTGCCAGCAAACTTAAAAGATCAGCTTGATCGTCGTCTTAAAGGCGAATAGCACTTAATTAATCCATCGTTTTTTAAGCGAAAGAATAACCAAAGGCCGAGAGTTTTACTCTCGGCCTTTTTGCTAACTAAGTCGCGCTGACTTAGTGTCTATGCTAAGTGAGTACTTCTTAGTCAGTGACTCGTTGCCTATGTTAATTATTGGAGCTAAATGGCACAGGACGTGGCGTATCTTTATTCGATGGTGGCAAAATAGGTAGCGTGATTTGCGGCTGATCGCCCGTTAAGGACTCAAGGAAGGCGACCATTTCTTTCACTTCTTGGTCAGAGAGTTTTTGCCCTAATTGAATGTCTGCCATGGTATTCACCGCTTCTTCCAAGGTCCAGACGCTGCCATCATGGAAGTAGGGATAGGTGAGTTCAATATTGCGTAGTGTCGGCACTTTAAACACATATTTATCAGCTTCTTTACCTGTGACCCCCTTACGGCCTTCTGCTGGGTTATTGGTGTGGAACGGTTTGATGAGTCCCATTTTCATATACATGGTTCCACCGACAGCGGGGCCGTTATGGCAACTCACGCAGCCTTTATCCTTGAAGAGTTGGTAACCCGCTTTGGCATTTGCGCTGATGGCCTCTTGCTTGCCCAGAAGATATTGATCGAAGGGGCTATTAGGGGTGACTAAGGTTTTTTCAAAGGTGGCAATCGCATCGGTTAAACGGTCAATTGTGACTTTTTCATCGCCATATACCTTGGCGAAGTGTGCTCGGTAGGCGGGCATAGAGGCGATAGTTTCAGTTGCGAGTTCATGGGTAAAGCCCATCTCTTTCGGGTTGGCGATAGGCCCCGCGGCTTGTTCTTTCAAATCACTGGCACGACCGTCCCAAAATTGAGCCAGCATAAAGTCGGCATTAAGCACTGTGGGCGAGTTAATTGGGCCTTCCTGCCAATGGTGACCAATGGACGTTGGCAGAGCATCGACACCACCAGTGGATAAATTATGGCAAGAGTTACAAGAGATAAAACCAGATTTAGACAGTCTGGGTTCGAAGAACAGCATTTTACCTAATTCAACTTTTTCAGGCTCAGTGATCTTGGCTGCTGTAATGACTTCGATGGGTTCTGCACTGATAGCATGGGTACTGGCTAACATACCTGCGATGAAAATGGCGATAGATGTAAGTTTGGTCATCTTATTTCTCCCTATATAACCTTGGTTTTTGTATGGTTTAACAGGGATGCTAGCGGTTAATAATGCTGAGTGATAATGCTTTGTTTCGATTGGGTCTATCGCTGTTGCGGATTAAGCTTTTGCGATCTAATTCGCTGTTTTTACGTTGTTATTTTGCTAGGTTGAGTGGTATTTCTGTTAAGGTTTTATCTGTTAATCGACAAGGTCGATGCATTGTTGCTTTCTGCCTATAGGTACCTGATGGTTGCAATGAGTCGAATTGCTGGATTTTCGACTACCTGATACACACATCTGATCCAAACATCTGATACAAAATATTGGGCCGAGTGGATTCATTTGTCGCGACAATAGACGGAATTGATTAGAATCTCCATTCATGTTGAGTGCCTCAAGTTAGCATGCTCGGCCATCGCCAAGCGGTGCTATAAAATTACATAGGCGGACTGTTTTTCTGCCGAGGAGCGTTAATGCAATTGTTTGTCAAAGATTTAACTGTGATCGATTTTTCCTATTTGTGCCCAAAGCGCGGCATGGTGGGGGAGAGTTGGATTGTTGATGTTCTGCTAGAGGGCGGATTAGACGAGCAAAACATGGTGCTCGATTTTGCTAAAGTCAAACGCACGATCAAGCAAACCATAGATGCGGTGGCCGATCATCGTTTATTAGTGCCTACGGCCTGCAGCAGTGTGCGATGGCAACAGCAGGGCGATAGAGTATGGATGGATTTTGATAGTCAGTTAGGTGAAATTCATTTGGCCTGTCCTTCCCAAGCCTTTGCCTTAGTGCCGACCGAAGAGATTGATATTCCCAGCGTAAATGCCTTTTTACAGAAAGCGTTGCGCGAAGCTTTACCTAAGAATGTCGAAGGGATCACGCTCACCTTGAGACACGAAATCCTCGATACGCCTTATTACCATTACAGCCATGGTTTACGTAAACACGATGGTAATTGTCAGCGTATCGCCCATGGACATCGTAGTCCTATTCATGTTTATGAAAATGGCAGTCCAGCACCTAAGTGGGATGAGTATTGGGCCAAACGTTGGCACGATATTTATTTAGGCAGTGAAGAGGACTTGGTTTCAGTTAAGACCCTTAATCTTTCGCCGCAAACGCGGATAATCGATGACAGCCACTATGGTTTTCACTATCAAGCGCCCCAAGGGGATTTCCAATTGGCAATGCCAAAGGAATGCTGTGATTTAATTCCCCACGACACGACGGTTGAGTTGTTAGCCGATTATATTGCCACGACATTAGTCGCTAAAGTGCCAGGAAGTCAGTTTAAAGTGGTGGCGTTTGAAGGTGTTGGCAAGGGCGCGATCGTCGTTAAGGGATAGGCACTACGAGCTGATATCAGTGAATGGACTTAAACTATTCACCTTTTAATCACGGATTTAATAGGCCTCGGTAGATTATCGGGGCTTTTTTGTGTGTTTTTAGAATAGGCTGAACTGAAATTACGACAGGGATGTGGGTTTGCAGAATCGATTTTTATGGTGCGTTAGGTTAACGTGGCATTGATTGAATTTGGCTGCGTTTTGTGTCGCGATGAATATATTTAGTGGGTCTTGATCCCTATTGCTCCTCGATCAGGATTTTTTGAAGATGTTGGAAACTAGGATATTGGAAACTAAGATGCTGGAAAATAATAAGATGTTGAGAAATAAAGTATCGCAATTTTTATCTCACGGTGGAGCCCCCCTAAGTTCAAATCCAGTGCGCTGCTTATCGGCATTATTCACTTTGGGCCTAGTGCTCATTGCGCCTCAGGTACAAGCTGAGGTGAGTTTACAGGGTAAGTTAGAGCAAGGCGCATTAATGCGGGGTCAAGCGCCAGCGGGCACTCAGATTAGCTTAAATGGTGAAGCCATCAAGGTCACGCCTGATGGTCATTTTGCCTTTGGTTTTGATCGTGACGGTGAACTGAGCCAGCAGCTAACCTTGGTTTATCCCGATGGTTTGACTGAGGTTAAGCCTTTAACCTTAACCAAGCGAGAGTACGATATTCAAAGTGTAAAGGGCATTAGCTCGAAGATTATGAAGCCTGATCCTGTCGCGCAGGAAAGAGCGGCGAAAGACACGGCGCAGGTGAAAGCGGCGCGGGCAACATTTAGCGAGCAAACGGCCTTTTTACAGGAGTTTATTTGGCCGCTGACGGGGCGTATTTCCGGGGTTTATGGTAGCCAACGTATTTATAATGATGTACCCGGTAATCCACACTTTGGTGTGGATGTGGCGGCGAAAACCGGCACTGTCGTGGTAGCACCCGCCGATGGTGTGATAAGTCTGTCTGTTCCCGACATGTTTTATTCGGGCGGGACTATGGTGATCGATCATGGTTATGGCGTGAGTTCGAGTTTTTTGCACTTGAGTAAGTTGTACGCCAACGCGGGTGAAGCGGTTAAGCAAGGCCAAGCTGTTGCAGAGGTGGGCGCAACAGGCCGTGCAAATGGTCCACACTTAGATTGGCGAGTGAACTGGTATCAAATGCGCCTCGACCCTACAACCATAGTGCCGCCAATGGCAACAGTGCTGGCGAATGAGAAAGCCAACAAAGCGGCCAAAAAGGGCTAGGTTCGATATCCAGTTTAGGCATACTTAAATGGCGCAATGATGCGCCATTTAATGGTGATCTATATCGGGAACACTTAGCGAGTTGGCTTCTTTCTAGGCTAGCTTCAAATGTCCGCTTGCCAATAATCATTTTTAACCGAGTCGTCTAAAAAGATTACTTCAACAGTGGATGATCAGCAGGCAGTTGGCGGGTGATCCATAAAATCAGTTTGTGTTTCATGTTTGGCCCATCTTCTTTATCTTTGGCCAGTGGCTGGATTAAGTTGTCGGTGACCAATAAACGGTAAATGCATTCCACTTTGTCTTTGGGTGAGATGCCTTTGTCAAAGTCTGCATATCCGCGTTTTTTGGCATAGCCCACGCCGATTTCCATGGCGAACTTCAATATTTGTGCTTCGTTCTTGTGTGGCTTCATTGGCGATCCTCTGTTTGCACATAGCATCCATCTACTGGACACGATAATTTGTGCCTGATGGCATCTGCGAGTTATATGTCCTAAGTTACGCTAAATATGCTGTTTTTTAGATTTAATTTTGGCGATTTTTGACAAAACCACCAAAAAACTAACCTAAAAATAACGAGAATATTGAATCTGATTAAATTGTCATCAACTCAGATGTTAACTCAGGTACTGTCGTAGGTTTTAGCTAAGGCAAGTGCAGATGAAAATCTAAGCTCAGTTTTATCTGCTTGAGTTTAAGTCTGACTTAACATTCAGATACTTGTTCGCTCGCGATGACCACTTTTATGCCATGGGGATGCACTTTAATGCACACATTGCCGCGTTTAAAGGCGATAGTTGGATTGGCTAAACGTTCTTTATCGCCTTTGGGCGAGCTCATCTTGACCTTAATCTCAGCAAGGGATGGCAAGTCTGGTAATCTTGACTGCTCTGATTCAACTGTCTGCTCAGATTGCGGCAATGAACTCAGTCCTAGGTTGAGTAAAGGGCGGAGTGTTGGACATAAGACCAGTAAATCTTGGCTCAAGGTATCGCAATCTTTGGCTTTAGAATCAATAACTAATTCTATGTGCTCCCAGCCTTCCTGTGGATAAACTTTATCACTAGGATAGGGAAGCTCGACGCAGGCAATGCTAAATTGACCGAGTGTGAGTGGCGTGTCTAGCTCGATGATCAGAATCGTACGGCCATTGATGATGTTGTCTGAAATGATTTTACCTATGCGGCTAAAGGCGTCGCGCATGGCATCGGCACTGGCGATGGAATTGACGCGCAGCGCGACATGGTCGCAAACCAGTGCTTTATCTGCTAAGTCTAAGGTTTCAAGCAAGGCTAAAATCTGTGCTTCGAAGGCTGGCCAGCCTTGGATTAATTGCTCATAGCTGAGGTTTGTACTGTGCGGCGCAACAGGCTTGTTGAATTTAGGCATAAATACTCCAAGGCATTTCTATTGGCGTTAGTTTTATCCCTTAAGTAAATGACTGAGACTATTACAACTAACATCATGCTTTAAAAGGTTAAATAAAAACGCCCATTAAGCTGGGCGTGTTTGATATCGTTCAATGATCTATTTAGCATTTTGCCATCTGGATATTGGCTAAGATTAAGGCCAAATCTCAATCGGCGTTCCTTCATCGACCACTTTCCACACTTCATCCATTTCGGCGTTGGTAATCGCGATACAGCCGTCAGTCCAGTTGTATTGCTGGGCTTGTTCTGGCGGCAGTGACGACTTAGGGTTTTGGCCGTGGATCATGATCATGCCTCCGGGTCTAATGCCTAAGGCTTTGGCTCTGAGTTTATCCTCTTCATTAGGATAGGAAATATGGATTGATTTATAGTAAGCACTATCTGGCTTTTTATAATCTAGGGTATAACGCCCCTGTGGTGTGCGTTGATCGCCTTCCTTTAATTTGTGTCCAGCGGGTAGGTCACCCATGGCGATGCGATATTGTTTGAGCACTTTGCCATCGCGTAATAAAGCCATACTGGATTCGGATTTAGTGATCACCACCAGATCCACTTTACCCATGCCAGAGGCATGTAATTCGGGTGAAACGAGAGCCGCGATAGTCACAGTGAGAGATGTCAATGTGGAAAGTAGGGTGGCGCGCATGGAGTCCTCGAAAATAAACACAGGTTGTTGGCTTTTTTTCGGCATCATACCGCAATTTTATCCTACTGTGAGTAGATAATTTTGAGCTAGGTGCAATTGCATGGCAGACTCGTGGCATATTTATGCTGTAATCCCTGTGTTAGTCAGTTTGTTGCAAGGAAGTAAAAGCTTTTATGTCTGAGAATATCGAATCCGAAAGTCCGTTAAAACGTCAATTACGTACCATTATTTTTGGCACTGATACTCCCGCTGGCCGCTATTTTGATATCGCCCTCATGGTGTGTATTGTGTTGAGTGTCGGCTTAGTGTTCCTCGACACAGTAGAGATATTCCATCGCGAATACGGCCAGCTTATTTCTGTGTTGGAATGGGTATTTACCATTATTTTTACGATTGAATATGGCCTACGTTTGTACTGCGCGACTCATCCTGTGTTATATGCTCGCAGCTTTTATGGTTTAGTGGATTTGTTATCGGTATTGCCAAGTTATCTAGCGTTGCTGATCCCTGGTGCTAACTTTACCTTAGTTATCCGGATACTTAGGCTGTTTAGGATTTTCCGTGTACTCAAATTACTGCGTTATTTGAGTGAAGGAAATGTTCTACTTAGGGCGATGATGCAGTCGAGTCGTAAGGTTTTTTTGTTTTTCTTCTCGGTCAGTTTGATCGTTATGGTACTGAGTTCAGTAATGTATGTGGTTGAAGGGCCTGATAATGGTTTCAGTTCAATCCCTAAATCTGTGTACTGGACAATTGTGACTATTACTACAGTCGGTTACGGCGACATTACCCCGAAAACCGGATTAGGTCAGGCGATTGCGGCTTTTACTATGCTGATTGGTTACTCGATTATCGCAATCCCAACGGGGATTTTAACCGCCGAGATATCCCAAGAAGTAGGGCGTCATCGAGATTTACGCTCGTGTAATCAATGCCATAAGACAGGTCATGATATTGATGCCATGTATTGTAGTCGTTGTGGATGTGAGTTAGATAGTCTAGATGTGCCCGTTGATAAAGGCGTTTCATGATGACTTCGGCGAACACTTTTTATTTTTTGTAGGTAAAAGACACGTATGACGCAAGCCAAGTTTGTTGAAGGCCCCATATTACGCCATATCTTAGTGATGAGTTCGACCGCAGCGGTAGGGATTTCTGCCTTATTTGTCGTGGATTTACTGGATATCTTTTTCCTGAGTTTATTGGGGGAGCATGAGCTTGCTGCTGCTGTAGGTTATGCGGGCAGTATCTCCTTTTTCACTACGTCCATTGGGATAGGCTTATCAATTGCTTTAGGCGCTTTAGTGTCTCGCTCGATTGGCGCAAAAGAGGTGGTGTTGGCAAAGCGCTTATTACTCAATAGCGCGGTTGTGACGACACTGATCAGTGTGCTGGTGGCGGCAGTGGTCACCATCTTCATTCCTGAGCTAGTTGCCTTAGTAGGCGCGAGTGGTCATACGGCAGAGCTTGCTGCGAGCTATTTGTATATTCTCGTGCCTTCCTTGCCTTTTATCTGTCTTGCGATGGCGCTCGGCGGAGCTTTGCGCGCCGTGGGTGATGCAAAGTTATCTATGATGTCGACCTTAGCGGGGGGCGGCGTTAATGCTGTACTCGATCCGATTTTTATCTTCATGTTCGCCATGGGGATTGAAGGCGCTGCATTGGCATCCGTTTTAGCGAGGGTGGCGGTATTTGTGATTGCCGCTCGCGGTGTGGTGGTTAAGCATAAGTTGTTAGGCCATTTCGATAAGGCACATTTTGTCGCCGATCTTAAGCCCATCTTTGCCATTGCAGGCCCTGCGATGTTAACCAATGTGGCAACTCCCATCGGAAATGCCTTTGTGACCCGAGCGATCGCCGATTTCGGTGACGCTTATGTGGCAGGTTGGGCAGTATTAGGGCGTTTGATCCCTGTGGCCTTTGGGATGATCTTTGCACTGTCCGGCGCGATTGGACCTATTGTTGGGCAAAACTTTGGCGCAGGTCAGTTTGACCGAGTACGTGAGAGTTTAACGCGGGCGATTCAGTTTTGTACTGTGTATGTGCTGGTAATGTCTTTGTTGCTGTTTATGCTTAAGTCACATTTGGTCAGTGTGTTTGATATGAAGGGCGACAGCGCTGATCTTATTCACTTTTTCTGCAGTTATATTGCGGTATTCTTTATCTTTTCTGGGATTTTATTCGTGGCGAATGCGTCCTTTAATAACCTTGGCAAGGCCAAATATTCCACGCTATTTAACGTAGGTAAAGCCACTTTAGGCACTGTGCCTTTTGTGTATTTTGGTGCACTTTGGGGCGGTGTTTACGGTGTATTGATTGGGCAAATTTTAGGGTCTATCTTGTTTGGTACATTAGGAGTGTGGGTTGCCTATCGTTTAGTGGATAAAGTGGCGGCACAGGCACAGTTTTCAGCCGCGCCTAATCTTGATGCTGCGAATGCTATCCCCCGTAATGTTGTACTGAGTGAGGAAGAGGAAATCGCTAATTGTGTTGCACAGAACTTACCGAGTGCGACCAATCCGCTTTCATCCTCGTGCGTGCAGATGGCGCAATTAACGGAGGAGCAAGAGAATGAGCCTGTATTACCCTATTTAGACGAGGGTAAAAAGCCTAATTGACGTTATGTGGCTTAGCTGCGCCGTGTAGAAGCTGTGGGCAAGAACGCAGATAAAGATGAGCTCTTAATAATGAGGAGAAGTCAGAAAGCTGCTAATGATAGGAATGCTGAAAAACAAAATGCCACAAGATTGCTTGTGGCATTTTGTTTGAAACGGCGTTTGCACTTCATTTAATTAAGCTAACAATGCCAAAATACGCCGCTAAAAGACTATTCTGCTGAACTTCTTATTCTTCGTTACTGCTTATTCTTCAATACTTGGCGTGTCTTGTTGGCCTTCGACTTGTTCAGTCGCGGCTTCTGATGCCGCCATTTTTGCGCGATCAGCCTTAGAGATGTAACCTGATTTTGCAGGTGAGCCGATAGTCACTGGGTCGACTTTATTCAGTCTGGCCTTAGCGCGTTTAGCTATTTTCTTGATGATCTTTTGTTTCTTGTTCATGACGTCTCTAATTTCGTTTCGCACCCGCTACGCGCAGGAATATGAGGCCAAGGGCTCAATTGAGGCGGGATTCTAACTCAATCTGAGCGAACTGACCATGTTTTGCTGAATTTTGTCGAAAACAACGGCTACTCTTTGGGAACTAGTTTTGCTAAATGGCGTTAGCATAACAATTTGACTTAAACGGCGCTGTTAGTATTTCACACGACAAATGCTGCAAATTCTGCGGTATAGGCTGTCAGTGTGGATCAAAAGCCATTATATTGCCTAGCATTATGAGTTTGAAAAATTGACTCTACTGTTCTTTTATTGCTCATATCCTGAGCCGAGGAAGATGTGTGTTATTAACTAAAATCACTTTTTTTGAGCGCTTTGAGCACGATATATTAAGTGGCACTAAAACCATTACATTGCGTGATGAAACGGAATCCCATGTGATTGCAGGTCAAACGCTTCCCGTTTCAACCTTCGAAACCGACCGCTGGTTTTGTGATATCCATATTATTGATGTCGTGCCAGTGACCTTAACTGAGCTCTCAGATATTCATGCTAAGCAAGAAAATATGACGTTGCCGCAGTTACGTGATGTGATTGCAGAAATTTATCCCGGTCTTGAGCAATTGTTTATGATCCAGTTTAGGGTTTTACCGCAGTAAAAGTATAGAGCGTAATTCGTAAAATAAAAAAGGCCGCACAGCAGCCTTTTTATTACAAATTCAATGGCATATTAAGTTGTCGAAGATTGCTGAACTGTTCAAGAACATCAGCTATCCAAGACAACTAAACCGTCCAAGGTAACAGTTTTTTGGCAAAGTGATCGGCTTGGCCTAAGCGAATCGCTGCGCGGTGACGCATCCGATAAAATGCTTGATAGCACAGGGGGACTAAGTACAAGCTAGTCACTGTCGAGAACGATAAGCCACCGATAATGGCGATTGCCATGGGGTAATATGGCGGGCCACCGCCACCGATTTGGGTATCACCCATTGCCAGTGGGACTAATCCCAGTACTGTTGTACCTACTGTCATTAACACTGGCCGCAAACGGGTGATACACACCTCCCGAATGGTGTCAGACAATTTGTCGAGATCCGGTGTCATCTGATTGATTTGATCCACCAGAACGATACCGTTGTTCACCACTATCCCCATTAAAATCAAGATACCTATCATTGCCATCACAGAAATAGGGGTGCCTGTGATAAACAGCGCCCAGAATACACCTGTGATGGAAAATAGGATCGAGGTAATAATCGCCGTTGGTAACAGTAGAGATTCAAACAACGCCGCCATAACAATATAAATCATCGCGACAGCCAAGAGCATATTAGTCACCATCACGTTCTGATCTTCATCTTGGCGCTCGAAGCCACCACGGAGTGAATAGTCGTAACCATCGGGGAAACGGATATTTTCCATCACTTGCTTGATCTTAGTTTGCGCCTCTTCTGTGGTGAGGTTTTCTAAGTTAGCCCCAATCGACAGCGAGGTTTGGCGATTGAAGTGTTTGATAGTATCGAAGCGGGGTTGGATCTCAATCTTCGCCAGATTATCTAAGGTGTACACTCTTTGGTCGAGGCGTACTATGGGTAACTGTTTGAGTTTCTCAAGTGACTTTTGCCATTCTTTCTCGTAGGCCATTTCGATTCGTAGCTCGCCATTAGGATCGTGGCGGAAGGATCGCAGCGGTGAACCGCGCAGTGCCATGGAGATACTTGAGGCAATTTCATTGAGTTTTAAATCTAACCGCGCCGCCATTTGTCTATCAATGCGGATAATCACTTCTTGCTGAGCGCCATTAAGCTCGGAGCGAACATCTTGCAATCCTTTGATGTTTTGCAACAAAGGAATAACTTGCTCGCTCAAATTAATCAGCTCAGAGGTT
Organism: Shewanella sp. DW31; assembly: GCF_015767295.1. Classification (NCBI taxonomy): domain Bacteria; kingdom Pseudomonadati; phylum Pseudomonadota; class Gammaproteobacteria; order Alteromonadales; family Shewanellaceae; genus Shewanella; species Shewanella sp. DW31. The sequence goes on along the minus strand of NZ_JADWMP020000004.1, from coordinate 185,235 downwards.
GAGCGCCCTGTCAGTGTGACTCGCACGCCAGAGTTGTCATTGCCCCAGCCAAATTGCGGTTTGGCGATGGAATACTTAGGGAAGCCACTGCGGATTTTCTTTTTTAACTCATCCACTGACATAGGTAAGTCTTTCTTCAGCAATATCACCGATGAGCCATCGTCAGAGGCATAATAGCTGTAGACAGAATCAATATGGAATTCCTCTTTATTGTTATAAAGATACTCTTCCATTTGGTTGACCATCGCCTCAGTGACATTGAGATTATGTCGACCTTCTACTTGATAGTTAATGTAGATTCGCTCATTGCTCTCGCTGTCTTCTTGGTCCTGTTTAACCATAGATAGTGGCAGGGCGGTGGATGCGAGGATCGCTACAGCAATCACGCCTGAACGCCAAGGTCTGAGCAATACCCAATCTAGGGTATTATTGTAGAAACGTTGTAATTTACCCGCATCCTTTTCGGGGGCGATGTCGAAGTGAAACTTAGTCAACATCAAAGGGATTAAGGTTTTTGCGACCAATAGCGACGCGGCGAGTGAGATACAAATCGCAATAGCAACATGCTCTAGAAAAATAGTGATCTCGACTTTTACGCCAAAAATATTAGGTAAAAATACAATGGCGGTTGTCATTGTGCCTGCCAATACCGCCAGAGACACTTTATCGACCCCCGTCATGACTGACTCTTCATTGTCTTTAGGGTGTTTACCTTGTTTTTCCTGCAGTACGCTCTCAGTGACAACCACAGCGTTATCAATCAGCATACCGACGGCGAGCAGGAGTCCCATCATAGACAGAATATTCAAGCTGTAACCGAGTAGATACATAGCGGCGAGCGTCATACCGATTGAAATAGGCACGGATGACACAACCACTAAAGTCATTTTAAAATTACGCAGGAATAAGTACAGCACGACAAAGGACAGCAGTGCACCGATTAACCCTGAAAGCAGCAAATCCATTAGTGAAGATTTTACTCCAGAGGCTTGATCTTCCATGATAAATAGGCGAATACCTTGGAACTGTTGGTCCTGCTTCGCAAGCTCAATCACCTTCATGACACGGTCTGACACTTCGACTAAGTTAGCGCCAGATTCCTTAAACACATCCAAACCCACGGCATAGTGCTTATCTAAATGTCGACCTTCGATACGTTCAGGTAGGGCAAATTGCACATCGGCGATATCGCCTAAGGTCAATCCGGGGATCAGTACTAGTGCTTTGATATCTTCAAGGTTTCTAAACTCACCCTTAGGTGAAACTTGATAAACGATATTACTGGCCCTGAGTGTGCCAGCGCTCAGCACAAAGTTCTCTCTGCTGAGACGTTGTTGCAAATCTGTGGCTGAAAATCCACTGGCGGCAAGGCGATCGGCATTGATGCGTACCTCAATTTGCTTTTGCTCAACGCCGTACAGGCTGACCTTAGAGACACCTTCAACACGTTCAAGCGGACGCTTGAGCTGTTTATCGAGTAGATCGAATGCACCTGAAAGCTCACGATCACTTGAGATGCGTATGGTGAGCACAGGCATGTCGGCGGTGGAGAATTGGCGGATAAAGACCCGCTCCACATCCTTGGGCAGTAAATGCCGCACTGCATCGATTTTTTCCCGCGCTTCTAAGCTCTTAGTGGCAACGTTTTCCCCCCACTTCATGTTGATTTCGATTTCGGCGCCTTCTTGGGAGGATTCTGATTCAAGCTCATCAATCCCCCCCATAGTCGCGAGGGATTCCTCCAGCACTTTGGTTATATCGCGTTCCACTTCAGCAGGGGTCGAGCCTTTGTAAGGCACTTCCACCACTATCTGTGGGATATCAATACCGGGGAACATTTCCAGCGGTAATAGGCGACTCGAGGCGAGACCAAACAGCAAGATAGCAAAGAAGAACATGCTGGTGGTTACGGGGCGCTTAATGGCTAAACGGGTGAGGTTCATGGGCGAGCCTCCTCTACGTTTACATGTGAGCCTGTTGCTGCGTATTCTTTTCGATCAAACAGGGCATAGAGCACTGGGAGCACAATTAAGGTCAGTAGTGTTGATAAACTCAGACCAAAGATCACCGTAATCGCCATCGGTGCGCGCACCTCTGAGCCATCACCTAGACCTAGCGCCATCGGCAATAAGCCTAAGGTCGTGGTGAGGGTTGTCATCATAATCGGGCGTAGGCGCGATTTAGCTGCATCGCGAATGGCATCAAGTTTTTGAGCACCTTCGCTACGCAGTTGATTGATCCGATCCACAAGCACAATCGCGTTGTTCACGACGATCCCCGCCAACATGATAAGGCCAATAAATACCACCACACTCAAGTTAGTTTGGGTGATATAAAGCCCAAGTACACTGCCACCTAATGCCATAGGTACGGCAAAGAGGATAAGCAAGGGATGTAATAGTGATTCAAACTGACTCGCCATGACTAAATATACTAAGAAAATCGCTAAGATAAGGGCAATTTTGAGTGATTGGAATGAGTGCTCCATTTCCTCATTTTGACCACCAAAACGGGCCTGAACCGATGCGGGTAACACTTGTTGCGATAGTATCTGCTGCGCCTGTGCAACCGCATCGCTTAAATCACCATAGGCGAGGTTAGCTGATACGAGAGCCACACGTTGTTGGCTGATGCGGTTAATCGCAGATGGGCCTAATTGTAATGAAACTTCTGCAACTGCGCTTAATGCAATAGGCTGACTGCTATTCGGATTGATGATTAAGGCATCGATATCGCTGATTTGATCCCGCTCCGCGAGTTCACTGCGCACCAGAATATCAATCTTACGGTCACGCACTGTGTATTGACTGGCAACAGTACCACCAACACGTTGGGCGATACGGTTCGCAACCGTTGGCGCATCCATTCCTAGAGCCGCTAACCTTGCATGATCGAAACGGATACTTAGCTCAGGTTGACCATCACGTAGACTGGTGTTCACGTCGGCAAAACGCTCCGATGCGGATAATGCTTTGACGAGACTATCTGCGCTGCGTTTGAGCAAGTTTAAATCGTAACCTGTGAGTTCAATTTCCAGTGGCGTTTTAAAGCTGAATAACTCAGGTTGCTCAATTTTCGCTTCAAGTTCAGGAATACGGCGCGCAGTATCACGTAATACTTGAGTGACTACGTTATAGGCACTGTGGTCGTTAAGCACCACTTGCAAGCGGCCCCAGTTTTCACCCCCGCGGGCAGTATCCGAAGTCATCAAACCGCCGCTACCAGCTTGGCTATAAGCATGTTTAACTTCAGCTCTGTCTTTAATGGACAGTGCAAGTTGCTGTAATATCTTGTCGGTTTCGCTCACTGCCGTACCCGGCGGCAGTAAGATCTCCACGTAAAACTCGCCCTGATTCATTGGCGGAATAAGCTCCGTACCAAGTCGCGGTAACAAACTAATACAAGCGCCTGTTATTGCAATCGTGAGTAACAGCGTTGCTTTCTGTTGGCGCAGCGCCGAGGCCAGAAGCTTGTAATAAACCTTCTCAATACTGTGGTAGACAAAGTTAAATGCTGAGCTTAACGGGCGCATCACTAGACCAATAAGCCATGAGAAAAAGCGGCCTAAAATCAACACTAAGGTCAGTAGTGCACTGGGTAAGTAACTAACAATTAATAGAATAGGAAAGGAAAACACAGTCGCACTATAGTGTTTAAGCTTGCCCATTTTAGTGGTGGGTTTATCCTTAGGTGTCGTTTTTATCAGCGCGGGTAAGGTTTTAAAGCCTTCACGTGATGCCAGCATTGGAATGGACGTTAACGCGACTAATAGCGATGCTAACAGTGCAAAAGTGACCGTTAGCGCTTGGTCTGAGAAGAGGGCGCCGGCAATCCCATCCACAAATACTAGCGGCACAAACACCGCAAGAGTGGTGAGTGTTGAGGCAAAAATTGCGCCTGCCACTTCTTTAGTCCCTGTCACTGCAGCTTCTAATTTACTCATACCTTCGCTACGGCAGCGGTCTATGTTCTCTAATACCACAATGGCGTTATCGACCAAGAGACCGATGGCAAGGGCGATACCACCTAATGACATGATGTTTAAGCTGATATCGGCAAAATACATCATGTTAAAGGTGGCGATGACTGAGAAGGGAATCGAGATAGAAATAATCAGTGTCGGGATGATATTACGCAAGAACAGGTAAATCACTAGCATAGATAACAAGCTGCCCATCAGCGCAGAAGAGGTGACTTCGCTGACCGCACTTTCGATAAACTCAGACTGATCGTAAATCACTTCGAGCTTATTTTGCTTAGGGTCTTGATTGATTTTGACGAGTTCATCGCGCAGTTTTTTGGCGACAGCGACAGTATTTGCATCACCTTCTTTATAAATGGCCAGTTCAATCGATTCTTGACTGCCAATGCGGGTGATATCACTACGCTCCTTGTAGGCATCTGTGATGGTAGCAACTTCGAATAAACGGACTAAAGCTTGCTCATCGCGATAGACGATCACTTGGCCGAGTTCATCTAATGAGTTGAATTGGTTTAGCGTTCGTACTAAGTATTCGCGATCACCTTGGATCACTTTACCCGCAGAGAGGTTGATGTTTTCCTCATTAATACGACGTTTAATATCATCGGCATTGAGATTGAGCTGCGACAGTTTTTCTTGATTGAGCTGAATATGCACTTCTTGCTCTAGGCCGCCAGATAAACGCACGGCGGCGACCCCAGATAGCGCCTCTAAACGACGCTTAAGCTCTTCCTCTGCATAGGTGCGCATTTGTTTGAGATCGGCTTCAGAGGCATTGGGCACCGACAGCGCGAGACGCATAATAGGGTCAAGGTTGGGGTTAAAACGCAGTAATAAGGGCTTTTTTACATCGAGCGGCAGAGCGATAGTGTCGAGTTTTTCACGTACATCTAAACTCGCCATATCCATTGTTGTGCCCCATTCAAACTCGAGCACCACATCTGACATGCCGGAGCGCGAAATAGAGCTGATTTTACGTAAGCCTTTGACCACCCCAACGGCTTCTTCAATCGGTTTAGAGACGAGCTGTTCGACCTCAACTGGCGCCGCGCCGTCATACATAGTGCGAATGGTTAATGTGGGATAGCTTAAGTCTGGCAGTAATTTCACCGCTAGGCGGGAAAATCCCACCATACCGAATAAAATCACCGCCAGCATGAACATCCATACCGTGACTGGCCGTTTAACCGAAGTGCTGATAATTGACATGAAAGGCTCCTATCAGTTCTTAGCGGAAGCAAGATCGAGTGGGGTGATCACTTCGACTAAGGATTGGTCTTTCAAGTTTTGCTGGCCACGTGTAACGACTTGTTCACCGGGATTAATACCTGTAATCACTTCTACCGAATCACCTTCACGGTAGCCAATTTCGACTTCACGACGGTTCGCATTGGTACCATCAATAACATAAAGCGCTTGCTTGTTGTCTTGGTTAATCAAGGCGCTGTAGGGAACGGTAATCACGTTCTCGTGGGTGTCGTATTTGAGCTCAACTCGGGTAAACATGCCAGCTTTAAGGCGTGCCTCTTGATTCGGCACTGCAAGTGTCACCTTAAAGGTGCCACTTTGTGGGTCCACAATCGGGCTTATGCGCAACACTTTGGCGTGGATAGCATTCTTGCTATGTTGATTACTAAACACTTGTGCTTCTTGGCCGAGTTTTAAGCTCGCAAGCTGTTGCTCTGGGAGATGAACAATACCGTGGAGTTCATCTTGGTTGACTATATAAAACAAATCGCCAAATTCCTTCGCCATGTTGCCTGCTTTCACATAACGTTTAGCAACTACGCCGCTAATAGGGGACAGTACGCGGCTTTCTTTTACTTGCAGTTCGGCGAGATCTTTCTTAGCGATAGCGGCTTGCAAGTTATATTCAAGTTTGGCCATTGAATCCGCGCTGATAAATTCTCTGTTGCTCATTTTCTTCAGACGATTTAATTCTTGCTCGATGATTTTGACTTCGGCTTCTGAGCGGTCTAAATCATATTGCTGCCTCTTGGCATCAATAACAGCCAGCACTTGGCCCTTTTGAACGCGGTCACCTTCTTCAACAGCGAGAGATTCAATGAGCCCTGATATACGACTCACTACATTGGCTTCCTGTGGCGCTTCTAAGGTGGCAGTTGTACTGTAAAAAGATGAAACGTTTCCTTGCATCACTGTGGTGGTTTCGACGGGAATGGCATATTTTTCTTCTTTTTTGACCACTTCTTCCTCACCACAGGCTGCTAGCATCGAAATCATTAGCAGTGGCAGGGTGAATTGAGCAATTTTTGACTTTTCCATAAGAATGTTACCTGTTGTCTTTATTGTGATGTCAGTTGTAAGCAGAAACCATGCCAATGTTTAAATTTGTTTAATTTCAGTCTATTAGTCGTATTTTTGGCTAAGTGTGATTTGTGATTCTTACTAAATGTAGCTAAAAGGTTTAAAAAGTGATGAGAATAACTAAACGCGGTTAATTAAGGTTACACAAGTGCGCAATTGCAACAATGTATTTTGTCAGGAGAAGGAAGTTTAAAAGAGGATTATTTGAAATGAAAAAAGCGCCCTTAGGCGCTTTTTAATGCGTAAGTCGTGGGACTTAGCGTTTGTCTTGTGCGACGAAATCACGCGCAGTTTCACCAGTATATAACTGACGTGGACGGCTGATTTTGTGGCCTGGTTGATCTAACATTTCTTTCCAGTGAGCAATCCAGCCTACAGTACGTGCCAGTGCGAACAGCACAGTGAACATACTGGTTGGAATACCAATGGCTTTCATAATGATGCCAGAGTAGAAGTCGACGTTTGGATACAGCTTTTTAGAAATGAAGTATTCGTCTTCAAGTGCAATGCGCTCAAGCTCCATTGCCACATCCAAGAGTGGATCTTGTACTTTCAGTTCTTTCAGCACTTCATGACAGGTTTCACGCATCACTTTGGCTCGTGGGTCAAAGTTTTTGTAAACACGGTGTCCAAAGCCCATCAGACGGAAAGGATCATTTTTATCTTTAGCGCGTTCAATGAATTCAGGAATACGGTCTACTGAACCGATTTCTTCTAACATTTGCAAACAGGCTTCGTTAGCGCCGCCGTGTGCAGGGCCCCAAAGAGATGCGATACCCGCTGCGATACACGCAAATGGGTTTGCACCTGAAGAACCGGCTAAACGTACTGTTGAAGTCGATGCATTTTGTTCATGATCTGCATGTAAAATGAAGATCCTGTCCATTGCACGTTCAACAATAGGGTTCACGACGTATTCTTCGCACGGTACAGCAAACATCATGCTTAAGAAGTTGCCTGCATAGCTTAAGTCATTACGTGGGTACACGAATGGCTGGCCTGAAGAATACTTGTAGCACATGGCTGCTATCGTAGGCATTTTTGAGACTAAGCGATAAGCGGCGATTTCGCGGTGACGTGGATCGTTAACATCCAGAGAGTCTTGGTAAAATGCAGATAATGCACCCGTCACACCACATAACATGGCCATAGGATGAGCATCACGACGGAAACCTCTAAAGAAGAAGGCTAGCTGCTCGTGAACCATAGTGTGGGTTTTAACTGTATGTACAAACTCAGTATATTGCGCTTTGGTCGGTAGTTCACCGTAAAGCAGCAAATAACACAGGTCTAGGTAATCGGAGTCAACGGCAAGTTGATCGATTGGATAGCCACGGTGTAACAATATACCTAGATCACCATCAATATAGGTAATTGCAGATTCACAGGAGGCAGTCGCAAGAAAACCTGGATCAAAAGTAAAGTAACCTTTGCTGCCAAGTTTACTGATATCGATTACGTCAAAACCAGCGGTTCCCTGCTTTACTGGCAATTCTATCGAGTCGTTCCCTGGTAATTCTAATTTGGCTTTTAAATCAGCCATACCCCGTTCTCCTTACTTAGTTCTTATCTGTGAGTGCGGCATGTCAAACCGCCATTACTTTACAGCCATTCTAGATCACATTTCAATTTAAATAAGCGTTTAAATTTGTTAGACCATGGTATAAAAGCCTTTACTTTTCTATTTGTAACTGGCACTTACAGTAAAAAATAGTCAAAAAAACATAATTTGCATTCTGTGATGTTTGTATTTGACATTTGCCGCGAGTATACTTGCCTCGCCCAATAAGGGCCGCAAACAACGATTATAAAGCACCCTTTGTTTACATGTTAAATGAGTGCGTGCTCAGATAGTTAACTGTTTGTTTAAACTTTGCTTTTGTGTTTACTTTTGCAGTGATCAACCTCCTGTTTAAAGTTTGTACAAAAGCGGTTCACATAACAAAAAAAATGCTCAATGGAGCTGAGTGAGCAGAACGTGAAAAAGCAAAGACCTGTCCATTTAGATCTGCAGACCATTCGCTTTCCTGCAACAGCGATTGTGTCAATTCTTCACCGTGTTTCCGGTGTCATCATGCTGTTCGCAGTTGGCATTCTCATTTGGTTGCTAAATTCATCTTTAGCATCAGCTGAAAGTTTCGCTGGCGTACAGTCTCTATTCGATAACTTCGTGATGAAGTTTATCCTGTGGGGCATTATGACTGCACTGGCGTATCACTTGTTTGGTGGCCTGCGCCACTTAGTAATGGATACCGGTCGTTGGGAAGAATTGTCATCGGGTGCCGCATCAGCGAAAGCTGTATTTGCCTTAACGGTAGCCTTTTCAATCATAGCGGGGATCTGGGTATGGTAACCAATGCAGCAAGTTTTGGACGCAGTGGTGTTCATGACTATATTCTACTACGCGCTAGTGCAGTGATCCTCGCCTGTTACACCATTTTCTTGGTTGGCTTTATTGCATGTAGTTCCCCTCTCACCTACGACGTCTGGCATGGCCTATTTAGTGCTCTGCCAATGAAAGTGTTTACACTTCTGACGCTGGTAGCCTTATTAGTACATGCTTGGATTGGTGTATGGCAAGTGCTGACAGATTACGTTAAGTGCACGTCGTTACGTGGTGTTTTACAGTTCACCTTTGTCGTTACCGTATTTTGTTATTTAGCGGCCGGCATTGTTATTGTGTGGGGTGTCTAAGTGAGTATTCCAGTACGCGAATTTGATGCTGTAGTGATCGGTGCCGGTGGCGCTGGTATGCGTGCAGCGCTGCAGATTTCCAAAGAAGGTAAAAGCTGTGCGCTTTTATCAAAAGTATTCCCAACCCGTTCTCATACCGTATCTGCGCAGGGTGGTATCACTGTTGCGTTAGGTAATGCCCATGAAGATCATTGGGAACAACACATGTACGATACCGTGAAAGGTTCCGATTTTATCGGTGACCAAGAAGCGATCGAGTTCATGTGTAAAACCGGTCCTGAAGCCGTGATTGAACTTGAGCAAATGGGTTTGCCTTTCTCTCGTTTCGAAAATGGTACGATTTACCAACGTCCATTTGGTGGTCAATCTAAGAACTTTGGTGGCGAGCAGGCTGCGCGTACTGCGGCAGCTGCCGACCGTACTGGTCATGCTTTGCTTCACTGTTTATACCAACAAAACGTTAAGCATAAGACGCAAGTCTTCTCAGAATGGTATGCATTAGATCTCGTTAAAAACGATGATGGCGCCGTTGTGGGTTGTACTGCGATTGAAATTGAAACGGGCGATATCGTTTATTTCAAAGCTAAAGCAACGATTCTTGCGACCGGTGGTGCAGGGCGTATTTACGCTTCGACGACTAACGCGCATATCAACACCGGTGACGGCGTTGGTATGGCAATGCGTGCTGGCGTGCAAATGCAAGACATGGAAATGTGGCAATTCCACCCAACCGGCATCGCCGGCGCGGGTGTACTTGTGACTGAAGGTTGTCGTGGTGAAGGCGGTTATCTGCTGAACAAAGACGGCGAGCGTTTCATGGAGCGTTATGCCCCTAACGCGAAAGATTTGGCATCACGTGACGTGGTAGCACGTTCAATGATGACTGAAATCCGCGAAGGTCGTGGTTTAGACGGTCCATTAGGCCCACACTGTTTACTGAAGCTTGATCACTTAGGTAAAGAAACATTAGAAGCACGTTTACCAGGCGTGTGTGAATTGTCTCGTACTTTTGCCCATATCGATCCAGCCGATGGTCCAATTCCAGTACTACCAACGTGTCATTATATGATGGGCGGTCTACCAACTAAGGTCAGTGGTCAAGTTATTCGTAAGAATGAAGACGGCACTGAACAAGATGTTATTGGTCTGTTCGCTGTGGGTGAGATTGCCTGTGTATCTGTACATGGTGCAAACCGTTTAGGTGGTAACTCACTGCTTGATTTAGTGGTCTTTGGCCGCGCAGCGGGTCAGCATTTAGGTAAAGCTTTGGATGAGACTGACGATCCAAAAGACGCAAGTGATGCGGATATTGCTGCCTCTCTTGCGCGTCTGAATCGTTGGGAAAGCAACAAAGATGGCGAAGATCCAGCGCAAATCCGTAAGGATCTGCAACTGTGTATGCAATTAAACTTCTCTGTATTCCGCCGTGGCGATGCTATGGCTGAAGGGTTAGAGCAGTTGAAAGTGATTCGTGAACGTCTTGCAAATGCTAAATTGTCTGATAACTCTCGTGAATTCAATACTCAACGTATTGAATGTTTAGAGTTAGATAACTTGATGGCAACGGCAATCGCCACGGCTTATGCGGCTAACTTCCGTACCGAAAGTCGCGGTGCTCACTCACGTGAAGATTATTTAGAGCGTGATGATGAGAACTGGTTATGCCACAGCTTATTTGACCCAATCACTGAAACGATGGATCGTCGTGCAGTGAACATGGCACCTAAGTTACGTGAAGCATTCCCGCCGAAGAAACGTACCTACTAGGAGTTGCAAAGATGAAATTGACATTTGCAGTTTATCGCTACAATCCTGACGTAGATACTAAACCGTATATGCAGGATTACAGCTTAGAAGTGGCTGAAGGCTCTGACATGATGGTGCTCGATGCACTGATCAAGTTGAAAGAGCAAGATCCGACTTTGTCATTCCGTCGCTCATGCCGTGAAGGCGTGTGTGGTTCAGACGGCGTGAACATGAATGGTAAGAATGGTCTGGCGTGTATTACCCCAATTTCAACCTTTAAAGGTAAGAAATTAGAAATACGTCCATTACCAGGTATGCCAGTTGTTCGTGACTTAGTTGTTGATTTAACTCAGTTCTATAAGCAGTATGAGAAGATCAAGCCTTACCTCATCAATGATGAGAAACAACCTGCTCGTGAACACTTACAATCCCCTGAAGAGCGTGCTCATTTAGATGGTTTGTACGAATGTATCATGTGTGCCTGTTGTTCTACGGCTTGCCCATCATTCTGGTGGAATCCTGATAAGTTTATCGGTCCAAGCGGTCTGCTTCATGCATATCGTTTCTTGATCGACAGTCGCGATACAGCTACAGAAGAACGTTTATCTGAGCTGGACGACGCCTATAGCGTGTTCCGTTGCCATGGCATCATGAACTGCGTTGACGTTTGTCCAAAAGGTCTTAATCCGACTAAAGCAATTGGTCATATTAAGTCCATGCTGTTGAAGCGAGCAGTGTAATGCGAGAACCCGAGCTGAAACCAATAATAATATAGCTCTTGAAGAGTCACTTTCTGGTAGCAGAAGGTGACTCTTTTGCGTATGTAATGGAAGACAACGCGCCGTATATCTGGACATCTAGGGGCGGCAGAAATTATGCGTCGAAGGTAATCTCTACAGACTGCATATTTAATACTATGGCTAAGCACGTGTATAAAGTTTGAAAGGAATAGAAATGCACCAAGGCATCATGAAAGCCTGGCTCGAATCATCTCACTTAAGTGGTGCAAATTCGACCTACGTAGAAGAGATGTATGAAGCCTATCAAGAAGACCCACAGTCAGTCGCTGATGATTGGCGTGCGGTATTTGATAATCTCCCTCCTGTGAACGGTGCCTCTGTTGATGCGCCTGAAGCTGCTCACTCAAAAGTACGTGATTATTTTCGCAGTTTAGCGTTAGAAGGTCGCCATAAGAGCTCAGCTCGTGTGACGGATCCTGAAATGGATGCTAAGCAAGTTAAAGTCCTGCAATTAATTAACGCCCATCGTTTCCGTGGTCACCAAGGTGCTAATCTTGATCCCCTCGAACTGTGGAAACGTGAACCTGTAGCTGATTTAGATCCTGCCTTCCACGGCTTGACTAAAGAAGACATGGAACGTGAGTTTAATACAGGTTCTTTTGCTCATGGTGGCGAAACCATGAAGCTCGCGGATTTGGTAAAAGCGCTGAAAGCCACCTACTGTGGTTCTATCGGTGCTGAATATATGCACATTACCGATACCGATGAGAAACGCTGGATCCAACAACGTCTCGAACCTTCCTTAGGTAAAGCTAACTACGATAAAAGTGTTAAGACACGCATTCTTGAAGGCCTTAACGCCGCAGAAGGTATTGAAAAATACTTAGGTGCTAAATTCCCTGGTGCGAAACGTTTCTCGTTAGAAGGCGGTGATGCGTTAGTGCCTATGATGCGCGAAATTATTTATCGTGCAGGTGAAGCCGGTACTAAAGAAATCGTCGTCGGTATGGCTCACCGTGGTCGTCTGAACGTGTTAGTGAACGTATTAGGTAAGCGTCCAGCTGAACTGTTTGACGAGTTCGCGGGTAAGCATGCTGATACCCACGGTTCTGGTGACGTTAAGTACCACCAAGGTTTCTCCTCTGATTTTGAAACGCCGGGCGGCAATGTGCATTTAGCACTGGCCTTCAACCCATCGCACCTTGAAATCGTTAACCCTGTGGTCATTGGTTCTGTACGTGCCCGTCAAGACCGTCGCGGTTGTAAGGATGGCTTACAAGTCATGCCAATTACTATTCATGGTGACTCTGCAATTGCGGGTCAAGGGATAGTACAAGAGACATTCAACATGTCTCAAACCCGTGGCTTTAAAGTCGGCGGCAGTATTCGCATCGTAGTGAACAACCAAGTGGGTTTCACGACGTCTAACCATGCGGACACTCGTTCGACTGAATACTGTACTGACATCGCTAAGATGGTTCAGGCACCGATTTTCCACGTTAACTCTGATGATCCCGAAGCCGTTGCTTTTGTGTCGCAGTTAGCCGTTGATTATCGTAACGAGTTCAAACGTGATGTGGTGGTTGAATTGGTGTGTTATCGCCGTCATGGCCATAACGAAGCCGATGAGCCAAGTGCAACTCAGCCGCTGATGTATGCCAAGATCAAGAAACACCCAACCCCACGTAAGATTTATGCAGACAAGCTAATCGCTGAAAATGTGATGGCTGCTGATGATGTGACTGGTCTTATCAATAATTACCGTGATGCATTAGATCAAGGTGATTGTGTGGTTAAAGAATGGCGCCCAATGACGCTGCATTCTGTTGACTGGACTCCGTATATCGGTCGTGAGTGGGACGAAGCGTATCAAGCCTCTATGTCGGCTGAGCGTTTACAAAGTCTGGCTGACAAACTGAGCTATGTACCTGAAAGTCATCCATTGCAATCACGGGTTGCTAAGATTTATAGCGACCGTTTAGCTATGGCAAAAGGCGAGAAGCCACTCGATTGGGGTTTTGCAGAAACGCTGGCTTATGCCTCAATTCTGGAAGACAACAAGCGTGTACGTATTACGGGTCAGGATTCTGGCCGCGGTACTTTCTTCCATCGTCATGCTGTATTGCACAATCAAAACGATGGCACGACATACATGCCACTGCGCAATATTGCTGATGAACAAGGCCCAATTGATATTACTGACTCAGTATTATCTGAAGCCTCAGTACTGGCGTTTGAGTATGGTTATGCCACAGCAGAACCCGGCGGATTGACTATTTGGGAAGCGCAGTTTGGTGACTTTGCTAACTGTGCCCAAGTGGTAATCGATCAGTTCTTGTCATCGGGTGAGCAGAAGTGGGGCCGTTTATGTGGTCTGACTATGCTGTTACCCCATGGCTATGAAGGTCAAGGCCCTGAGCATTCAAGCGCCCGTTTAGAGCGTTTCTTGCAGATGTGTGCTAACCACAATATGCAAGTGTGTGTGCCTTCAACACCTGCACAGGTCTACCATATGTTGCGCCGCCAAGTGGTGCGTCCTATGCGTCGTCCACTTATCGTCATGTCGCCTAAGTCATTACTACGTCATCCATTAGCGGTTTCAAGCTTGGAAGAATTAGCCAATGGCAGTTTCCAAAATGTGATCGGTGAAATCGATACCTTGGAAGCAAGCAAGGTTGACCGAGTTGTCTTCTGCAGTGGTAAGGTTTACTTCGAACTGCTGGAAAAACGTCGTAAAGAAAATATCACTAACGTAGCGTTAATCCGTGTCGAACAGTTATATCCGTTCCCACATGATGAAATGATCGTTGCTTTGGCTGATTACCAACATGTGAAAGATTTTGTTTGGTGTCAGGAAGAGCCACAGAACCAAGGTGCTTGGTACTCTAGTCAACACCATTTCTGGGCCGCGGTTCCTGCAGGTGCACAGTTAACTTATGCAGGTCGTGAAGCGTCAGCTGCACCAGCGTGTGGTTACCCTGAGTTGCACACACATCAGCAAGAATCTTTAGTGAACAGTGCCCTGAAACTTACAATCGCACTGTAGTAATAGACATTTTATAAAAGGATAGTTTTTCATGAGTATCGAAATCAAGGTACCCGTACTACCAGAATCTGTTGCCGATGCCACGATTGCCACTTGGCATGTGAAAGTGGGCGAGCAAGTTTCTCGTGATCAAAACCTGGTTGATATTGAAACCGATAAAGTGGTTCTTGAAGTGGTTGCGCCAGAAGATGGCCACATTGGCGAGTTCTTATTTGAAGAAGGCGCCACTGTTCTGGGTGAACAAGTGATCGCTAAATTTATCGCTGGTGCTGTATCGGGCAAAGAAGTCACTAAAGCACAAGCTGAAGCGGCAACGCCTGCAGCTGAAACCAGCGATGAAAGCAGTGATGCGTTAAGCCCATCTGTTCGCCGTTTACTGGCAGAGCACAATGTTGATGCCAGCAAAGTAAAAGGCACTGGTGTGGGTGGTCGTATTACGAAAGAAGACGTAGAAGCCTTTGTTAAGTCTGCCCCTAAAGCTGCGGCGCCAGCAGCACCTGCTGTAGCTCCGTTAGCGGCTGGCCGTAGCGAGAAGCGCGTGCCAATGACACGTCTGCGTAAGACAATCGCAAACCGTTTGTTAGAAGCGAAAAACTCTACCGCTATGCTCACGACGTTTAACGAAGTGAACATGAAGCCCATCATGGATATCCGTAAGCAATACCAAGATATCTTTGAAAAGCGCCACGGTATCCGTTTAGGCTTTATGTCTTTCTACATCAAAGCCGTGACTGAAGCGCTGAAACGTTTCCCAGAAGTCAACGCGTCTATTGATGGCGATGATATCGTCTATCACAACTACTTCGACATCAGCATCGCAGTATCAACACCACGTGGTCTGGTAACACCAGTGTTACGTGACACAGATACCATGAACTTAGCTGAAATCGAAAAAGCAGTTCGTGACTTAGCCCTTAAAGGCCGTGACGGTAAGCTGACTGTGGCTGACATGACTGGCGGTAACTTCACTGTGACTAACGGTGGTGTTTTCGGTTCACTGATGTCTACACCGATCCTTAACCTGCCACAAAGTGCGATTTTAGGCATGCATGCTATTAAAGATCGCCCAATGGCAGTCAATGGTCAGGTTGAAATCCTGCCCATGATGTACCTAGCACTCTCATATGACCATCGTATTGTTGATGGCCGTGAGTCTGTTGGTTTCTTGGTTGCGATTAAAGACTTCCTAGAAGACCCAACTCGTCTGCTGCTTGATCTGTAACACAACTCGATAAGAGATTGCGCTTAAAGAAATAGCCAGACATACCCTCGTGACTGGCCCAAACGGGCCAGTTGGATTTGATTAGAAGTATACGGATAGATCATCATGAATTTGCATGAGTATCAGGCAAAATCCTTATTTGCCGAATATGGTTTACCAGTGTCAGAAGGTTTTGCATGTGATACAGCCCAAGAAGCTGTAGAAGCGGCAGGCCATATTGGCGGAAATTTATGGGTTGTTAAGTGTCAAGTACACGCAGGCGGCCGCGGTAAAGCAGGTGGCGTTAAAGTCACTGGCGATAAAGAAGAAATCAGAGCCTTTGCCGAACACTGGTTAGGCAAAAATCTGGTGACTTATCAAACTGATGAGAAAGGCCAGCCAGTTGCTAAAATTTTAGTAGAAAGCTGTACCGACATCGCTAACGAACTGTACTTAGGTGCCGTTGTTGACCGCGCGACTCGTCGTGTTGTGTTCATGGCGTCGACTGAAGGTGGTGTTGAAATTGAGAAAGTGGCAGAAGAAACGCCAGAACTCATCCACACTGCAATCATAGATCCTTTGACTGGCCCACAAGGTTATCAAGCACGTGATCTTGGCTTCAAGTTAGGTTTAAACCCAACTCAAATGAAGCAGTTCACTAAGATTTTCATGGGTCTGGCGACGATGTTCGTTGATCATGATTTCGCATTGCTTGAAATCAACCCACTGGTTATTACCACTGAAGGCAACCTACACTGCCTAGACGGTAAAATCGGTATCGACGGTAACGCACTTTATCGTCAACCAAAAATCAAAGGCATGCACGATCCATCACAGGATGATGCCCGCGAAGCTCACGCTGCTAAGTTCGAGCTGAACTACGTTGCATTAGACGGTAACGTTGGCTGTATGGTGAACGGTGCAGGTCTGGCGATGGGTACTATGGATATCGTTAACTTGCACGGTGGCAAGCCAGCGAACTTCTTAGACGTAGGCGGCGGCGCGACGAAAGAACGTGTAGCAGAAGCATTCAAAATCATTCTGTCTGACAGCAATGTGAAAGCGGTTCTGGTTAACATTTTCGGCGGTATCGTACGTTGTGACATGATCGCAGAAGGTATTATCGGCGCTGTTAAAGAAGTGGGCGTTAAAGTACCTGTTGTGGTTCGTTTAGAAGGTACTAACGCTGAACTTGGCCGTGAAGTATTAGCTAAATCAGGTCTAGATATCATTGCAGCTACCAGTCTAACTGACGCGGCTGAGCAAGTAGTTAAAGCTGCGGAGGGCAAATAATGTCTGTCTTAATCAATAAAGATACCAAGGTAATTTGCCAAGGTTTCACTGGCGGTCAAGGTACATTCCACTCACAACAAGCTATCGATTACGGTACGCAAATGGTGGGCGGTGTGTCTCCTGGTAAAGGTGGTCAAACTCACTTAGGTCTGCCAGTGTTCAACACTGTGAAAGACGCTGTGGCTGCGACTGGTGCGACTGCTTCTGTGATCTATGTTCCGGCTCCGTTCTGTAAGGATGCCATTCTTGAAGCTATCGACGGTGGAATCGAGCTTATCGTTTGTATCACTGAAGGCATTCCTACACTGGACATGCTGCAAGTTAAAGTGAAGCTTGAAGAAACTGGCGTTCGCATGATCGGCCCTAACTGCCCAGGTGTTATCACCCCAGGTGAATGTAAGATCGGCATTATGCCAGGTCACATCCACTTAAAAGGCAAAGTGGGCATCGTTTCTCGTTCAGGTACTCTGACTTATGAAGCGGTTAAGCAAACAACGGATGAAGGTTTCGGCCAATCTACTTGCGTAGGTATTGGTGGTGACCCAATTCCAGGTACTAGCTTCATTGATGTACTGGAAATGTTCCAAAACGATCCACAGACTGAAGCGATCGTTATGATCGGTGAAATCGGTGGTAACGCTGAGGAAGATGCGGCGGCTTTCATTAAAGCACACGTGACTAAGCCTGTTGTGTCTTATATTGCGGGTGTCACTGCACCTGCAGGTAAGCGTATGGGCCATGCTGGCGCGATTATCGCTGGCGGTAAAGGTACTGCAGAAGACAAATTTGCTGCATTAGAAGCAGCGGGCGTGACAACTGTCCGCTCGCTTGCTGATATCGGCAAAGCGCTGCGTATTCGTACAGGTTGGTAAGCTAACCTTTCGAATATAAAAGGCGCCTAAGGCGCCTTTTTTATTGGCTGTAATTTCGGCAGCTAAGCGCAGTAAATCATAGGAATGGGATTGAGCTAACACCATGAAGACTAGATATTTTTTCTTCTACGGGTTAGATTGATGCTTCTCTACTACGCGCTCGTCTGTGTCATTGGCGAGGATAATGTGAGTAGAGCCATTAACCATGAGCTAAGTGCTTATGGCTTCAGTGCTGTTCTGCAAAAATCTTGAACTCAAATTTATTTAACACGGTTGCAGTCTATCGTTGCGAGCGTATTTGTTTTATGGGGCTTATCGCATTGGGGGAGGGTAAGCAACAGAGTCGATGTTAGCCACAGTAACGGCTTAAACATCACATTTTTTTACGAGGGAAAAACTGTGAAAACACCTAAAATCATTATTTCGGAAATTGACTTAGAAAGACTAGAGCGATTATTGGAGTCACTGCCGGCAAATGCGTTTCCGGGCAAAGCGGCATTGGAGGCTGAATTAGACAGAGCCGATATTGTGCCTGCATCACAGGTGCCCGCGAATGTGGTGACCATGAATTCAGAAGTGAAGTTTAGCGTTTCATCCAGTAATGAGACCTTCTGTTTACGTTTAGTGTACCCAAAAGACGTGAACGGCGCAGGGACGATTTCTATTTTGGCGCCGGTGGGCAGCGCATTATTAGGGCTCTCTCAAGGTGATGAAATTGAATGGCCAGGTCCGGGTGGTTCTATGGTAAAAGTGCGTATTGAGGAAATCCTGTATCAGCCTGAACGCAGTGGTGATTTCCACCGTTAAGCTTGAGGTATTGGCGTAGTGTCGTTGACGTTACGCCAGTGCACTTTAAGCGAACCATTGGTTGATTTTTAAGTGCCATTTTTGAAGGAGCAAAGATGATAACCCAAACTGAACGGTTAATTATTCGGCCATTTACTGAGCAAGATTGTGAAGCGCTTTATTTGATGAACAGTAATCCCGCGATGCTGAAATACATTCCCACCGCGGCATTTACAGCTCGCGAGCAGGCGGTTGAGTTGTTTCACAAGGTGATCCAAGTCGATTATCTGCAACATGGTTTTGGTCGTTGGGCGGTAGAGCATAAAGCTGATAAGCGGGTGATTGGTTTTTGTGGTCCGAAATTTATTCCAGAATTCAGCGAAGTCGAACTGGGTTATCGTTATTTCCCTGAGTATTGGGGAACTGGAATTGGTACTGAGGCCGCATTTGCTGCATTAGCTGAATTTAAACGTTTTGGCATTGACCAGACGATTGCACTTATCTTAGCAGGGAATCTCGGTTCTGAAGGTGTGGCTAAGCGTGTGGGCATGCATTGGCGTGAGCAAAATGAGTTTATGGGCCATAAAGTGAATATCTACGCCAAGGTGTTATAGCGGTTTACCCGTAAACATCATCCAATAAAAAACCAGCCTTAGGCTGGTTTTTTGCTTAATGCTTTATAAACACAATGGCCGACTTAGGCGTCGTTATGCTCACAGGTATCGTTGGTGCAAGTGCCGTACAAATATAAGCTGTGATTAGTCAGCTTAATATTGTGTTTCATGGCAATTTCATCTTGACGACGTTCGATGACTTCATCTGAAAACTCAATCACTTTGCCACACGATAGGCAAACTAAGTGATCATGATGATGCTGAGTCGATAGTTCGAAAACGGCTTTACCGCTCTCAAAATGATGGCGACTGACAATACCTGCATCATCAAATTGGTTTAACACACGGTAGACGGTGGCTAGACCAATTTCTTCACCGATATCGAGCAGCTTCTTGTACAAATCTTCTGCACTGATATGTTGGTTTTCAGGTCCTTGCATCAGTTCTAGGATCTTGACTCGTGGCAGGGTAATTTTCAAACCCGCTTTTTTTAGCGCTTGATTTCCATCTGTCATTGCTAATCTCTTGATTGCAGAACCAATAGGTTCATCCGTGGATAGTGTTTGCCATTATAGGTGCTCAGGTTGAAAACTTAAACCTTTGTTCTGGCTTTCTAGGGCGATATGCAGATAAATTGTGTCAATAGGCGTTAAATCACAATATTTTGCGGCAATTCAAGCATAGTTTTTGTATGGTTATACCAAGGAATAATATTCACGGCTGCCAAAGTCAGTGAGAATAATTCAAATAAATAAAATAATAAGGAATCGGCATGTACCAGCAAATTGTGGTGTTAACCGGCGCGGGGATCTCTGCTGAGTCGGGTTTACGCACCTTTCGCGATCAAGATGGTCTATGGGAAGAGCATCATATTGAAGACGTTGCTACACCAGAAGGGTATGAACGTGATGCTGAATTGGTAGAGCGATTTTACAATAGTCGTTGGTTGCAACTGCACAGTGGCACGGTTGAACCCAATGCAGCGCATGTGGCCTTGGCAAAGTTGGAAGCGGACTTTAAAGGTCAATTACTTATCATCACACAAAATATTGATGATCTGCATGAGCGTGCGGGCTCGCGCCGCTTATTGCATATGCACGGTGAATTATCCAAAGGCCGTTGTCCGCGCTCACGTCAGACCTTTATTTTACGTGAGCCCTTTGGTGCCGATAATTGCTGTACTTGTTGTATTCCGGCTCAGCGATTACGCCCCCATGTGGTGTGGTTTGGTGAAATGCCCTTAGGGATGGATCGAATTCACGATGCGCTCGATAACTGCGACTTGTTTATTGCCATTGGCACCTCTGGCACTGTGTATCCTGCCGCTGGCTTTGTGGATACAGCTAACCATCATGGGGCTCAAACAGTCGAAGTGAATATGATGGCACCCGATAGACACAGTCAGTTTCAATATCACCTCACAGGAAAAGCGGGGGAGTTAGTGCCTCAGTTGGTTGATACCATTTTAGCGGGTCGAGTGATTGGCAGTGAGTCGAACACATGAGCGAAAAAGTTGCGATTATAATGCGTGGCTTACCGGGCAGTGGTAAGTCACATTGGGTTGAAACTTACATTCTTTCCCTTCCTTTAGAAAAAGCCATTGGCGTGCGGCAACGTGGCGTATTTTCGACCGATAGTTTTTTCTACCATGAAGATGAATACCGTTTCGATGCCAAGAAATTACCTGAGTTTCATCAATGTAATTTGACGGGGTTTATTCAGGCACTTTCTTCAAGCGAGCCTGTGGTGATTTGTGATAATACCAATCTGTGCCACTGGGAATACATGGCCTATGAAGCGGCGGCAAAAGCCTTAGGTTATCAAGTTAGAATTGTGCTTGTGGGTGAACCAAGCAGTCTGGCTCATCAGCAGGAATGCGCGAAACGCAATCGCCACGGCGTTCCTTTGGCACAAATTCAGCGGATGGCGAAGGTATTTGAAGATTTTTAATTTCAGGTACTTACTTATGTTGAGTGTTGTGATCTGTAGTAATCAATTTTAGGTATAGGTCCCGCAGTGTTTTCGCCCTGTCATAAGTCTGTTGTACTCTGTTTCAACGTTCTGCTTTGTCTTTGTCTATGTGTATGGCTCGTACATTCGCCTTGTCTATTTGACTGTGCATTTTAAGCTTGATCCCAAAGACAGTTTATCCACATAAGTCTGCGTATAATGCGCTAACTTGTGTGGCATTGAAGGGTCAATGCAAGATTGCTGCTGGCTTGATCGAGACCATTGAGCACAAGCGGACGTTTATCAGAGGAAAGAGCCATGCTCATTAAAATTTTACTAACAGTCTTAGTTATTGTTGGCGCTTGGTTTTTGCTGGTGAAACGCAAGCGTCAGATTGAACCTCAGGCTGTTAATCTCAGTTCAAAGCGTTTTAGTGAACCGCTGTGGCGTCGATACCTGTTGACGAGTGTATTTGTGGTGATTGGATTTAGCCTGCTGAGTTACAGTGTTTGGTATTGGCGCGATCAGCATAGAATTGTCACTGTGAGAATTGTGTCACCGAATGCCGACAATAACGGCGAGTATCGTGTGCGAAAAGGTGATATCTCAGACTCGAAAATGGTCACTCTCGATGGCATCCATATTCGCTTTTCGACCCAAGAACGGTTGGCAATTATCGAAACCGACTAAGGCATATTTATTTTACTAAATTACCTTGCACGCCTTTTCATTGCCAACTTATGCGGTAAACTAGCGACAATTTTTTAGCCTGCACTTAAGTGGAATCGTTAACTTAAGTTTTTTTTCAGGAGGACAAATGATTACTGCTTATGTCTATGATAATCGTCACCTTACTGTGACAGAGCTCGGCATACTGGACAGTATTCCCGCGTCGACCATTTGGTTAGATCTGTATAAACCCGATGATGAGGAGCGAGAGTGGTTAAGTCATTTTTCTGTTGAAGAAGTGCCTGACGAAGAAGATATCAATGAAATTGAGGCCTCAGCACGTTTTTATCAAAACAGTGACGGCTTGCATATTAATTCGTTATTCCCACAGCGTGTCGGCCAAGATGTGCGCGGCGTTAACGTTTCCTTCAACCTTCGTAGCAATTTTTTACTGACAATTCGTGAAGAAGACGTAGGTCTTATCCGTTTGCTGCGTAACTATTTGCGTTTAGGGCGGTTAGAAGTATCGACACCGCAGGAATTGTTTCTCGAGTTATTTAATCTGAAAGTGGATTATCTATCTGACTTAATTGAAGACGTTTACACTGTACTTGAAAATGTCGGTGAGCAAGTATTTGATAACGACGAACTTGACGATGTATTTAAACTCATCACTCTGCAAGAAGACTCTAATGGTAAAATCCGATTAAGTTTGCTCGATACTCAGCGTTCACTGCGTTATATGCAGCGTTATTATCGTGGCCAGTTATCCGATGAACATTTAAAGGACTTGCGGGAAATGTTGTCGGATATCGAGTCGCTGATGCCCCACAGTCAGTTTATCTTTGATAAGTTAAACTTCTTGCTCGATGCGGCCATGGGTTTCAGTGGTCTGCAGCAGAACAAAATCATCAAAATCTTCTCGGTTGCCGCTGTGGTGTTTCTACCACCGACCTTGATTGCCAGTAGTTATGGGATGAACTTTGCCAGAATGCCTGAGCTTGAGTGGCAATACGGTTACCCTATGGCGATTGTGATGATGTTAGCCAGTGCCGCAGGTACTTACTTCTTCTTTAAACGTAAGCATTGGTTATAAGTCTGGCGCTAGCTGTGTTGGTTTTCTCGAATTTAAAATAAGGGTCGAATGCAATATTCGACCCTTATTTTTATCACTGCCATTTAACTACGTTCATTCAATGACTTTTATTCAATGAGTGAGACTCGATGACTTTGCTTAAATGAGTGAAGCTCGTTAGACATAATCGTTAAGCCAGTTTCTTAATCAACTACTTACGACTATCGCCGCCAAAGTAGTAACTCACTCGCTCGCGCGGATTCAAATATTCGTGGACTTTTTCAGGAAGCGCCGCAGGTGGTAAGCAACGCACTATGCTGATCCCTTCAATCTCTAAATCAACGATAGGCGCTTGGTCTTTAGGAACTAACGCATCGTAAACCAATATCTTAGGGCATAGCAGTTTAGTTAAGTTAACCGACATCACCATGGCATATTGACCGCTGGATAATTCCACTACACTGCCTGGGGGGTAAATGCCCAGTATCTTGATCATCTTGCCAATATACTCTTGATTTAGCTTAGTTTTATATTGCTTATACAAATGCCCTAGTGCGGCGTAGGGCATTCTGGCTTTGCCCTGTTGGCTTGGGTAACACAAGGAGTCATATTCGTTCACTACCGCAATCAGTTGCGATACCTTATCGAGAGCCTCTTCCTTTAGGCCTTTGGGATAACCACTGCCATCGAGAAACTCGTGGTGATTGGTGATTGCAGGTAAGGCTGCTTGGGGAAAATTATCGGCTAATTTGAGCAGTTCAATCCCAAGTAATGGATGCTGCTTGATAAAATTAAGCTCTGGTGCTGACCAAGGTGTCGATTTTTTTAGAATTTGTGGTGGGATTTTTAATTTACCCACGTCGTGGAACAGGGCACTGAGACCGACCGTTTCGATTTCACTTCTATCCCATTCCATTTCTTTGGCGATCAGCATAGAGAGGATCGCAACATTCAAGGAGTGATAATAAATGCTTTCATCCTGCTTAGCATCACTCATCAAATGCAGCACTAAGTTATCTGAGTTGAGCAGCTGTTCGACTATGGTGTGGACCAAATCTTTGGCGTCATCGACCGCATTTAAGGGGCGATTACGTAGCTTAGAGATGAGGCTGCGCATCATGGCTACTGAGCGGGTAAAATTTTGCTCAGTTTTATTAATGTCACGGCGTAATTTTTTTTGCACTTCGATTTGCTCAGTCTTGTATTGATCCATGTCGTTTTTAAGCACATTGATTTCAGCACTTGGCGGCAATTTGATAGGGTTGACCGCATCAGCATGTATCGGGGCGACGTCGCTGCGTTCTAAATCGACGATGACATGTTCGATGCCCAGATTTTTAATCAACTCGATTTGCGCAGCTTGTTTAATATGAAAGCTACTGAATAAAAAGGGATGATCTTTCCAAGCCACGGGCAAACGCACAAAGTTGCCGACTTGAAGTTGATGGACTGAAACTTTACAGCTTTTTTTCATATTCTTGTTATCGTGAAGCGTAATGTGGGTTATTTTATCTCAATGATGCTGCTTTACAATTACTTAACTAACATGTCAGCATAGTAAGCCTAGAAAGTAGCCACTCCATTGAGGAAGTATGGACTTTATTGAAGTATACCCTAATGCGTTGCCGAATGACTTGTGTGACCGTCTCATTCTGGCATTTGAGCAACATGCTGGCGTTGTTGATGGACAAACGGGCAATGGCGTCGATTTGGAGAAGAAGATCAGCCGCGATTTGACCTTAGATAGTTTCGTCGACCTGCAGCCCATCAGAAATGAACTCTTAGGTTATACCTTAAAGGGCGCGGTAGATTATTTCACAAAGTATTCAATGGCATTAATGGGTGCGGTTGCTGTGTCAGTGAGTGATGAGCAGGGCCAACCAGTGACGCTAACTCCGACTAATTTTGCGACGCTGGGTGCGCCTAGGGCCGATGGCTTAGTGAAGTATTTGTATCGCAGTGGCAGTATTAATATTCAAAAGTATCAGCAAAATAAAGGCGGTTATCCCCATTGGCATTCGGAACAATTCCCGCAGAATGGCCACAATGAAGCTCTGCATCGCGTCGTGCTCTATATGTTTTATTTAAATGATGTGGAAGAGGGCGGCGAAACCGAATTTTATTATCAACAGCGTAAAATCTCCCCCAAAAAAGGCACTATGGTGATAGCGCCTGCGGGATTTACTCATTCACATCGGGGAAATAAACCTGTGAGTGGTGACAAATATATTGCCACTTCTTGGATCATGTTTAATCGAGCCGAACAGTTATATGCGGTGATTGCCTGATAGTATCTCAGTTTCTTACACTGGGATACGGATCCTAAAGAGCGCCCCTTCTAAGCGACTTTCTTCAATTTTTAAGCTGCCACCGTAGCTGTGAACGATTTCATCACAGACAGCTAATCCGATCCCTTGCCCAGGAGACTGAGTATCGGCACGCACGCCACGTTGGATAATCTTCTGTCTTAAGCTTTCTTCAACACCAGGGCCATCATCTTCAACAATAAGTTCAAACTCACCTTGTGAGTTAATTTTAGCCGATACATGCACTTGGCTGATACACAGGCGGAAAGCATTTTCCATAAGGTTGCCACACAGCTCCATTAAGTCACCCTTGTTGCCGGGGAACATCAAAGAGGGGGATATGTTGGCCGAGAACTGCACTTGTTTTTCTCGATAAATTTTAAACAACATTTGTGCTAATTGATCGACTAAGGGCGCAATAACAGTTTGTTCTTGCTTCAGGCCTTGGCGGCCTAACATGGCCCGTTTTAATTGGTATTTGACCAGCTGATCCATCTGGCTGACTTGTTCCATGATCTTTTCGCTTGCCGATTGTTTACTCAAACTGGCGTCATCTGTAATGGCATGCACGGCGGCTAAGCGGGTTTTAAGACTGTGTGCCAAGTCATTCATAGCATTTTGATAGCGCTGTTGTTGGGCACTCGATTGTTGCAACATCTGGTTGAGTGCTTGCGTTACGCCTTCAAGTTCAACAGGATAGCCCTCAGAAAGTGATTTACTCTTACCTTGGTTAATTGATTGCAGTTCGTTTTGCATCCGTACCAAGGGACGCATGCCCCAATAGGCGGCGCTGACCAATAGAATTAAGGCTAAGGCCAACACCATGGCTAAACGAATATAAGTACGTTTACTGAACTTACTGTATTCTTGCTCCAGTTTGGCGGCATCTTTCATGACAAGGAGGTTGTAATGCACACTGGCAATTTCTACCGCGAGCAAATAGACGAAATAACCTCTGTCGTCAGCCATGGTGAGGTAGTAGGGCGGGGAGTCGTTACGGATTTCGTTAAAACGCTCACAGGTATCAAATAATCCACGATCTACTGCGAGGGATGAGGTCCAAACCTGCTTAAATTTGTCATCGCAACTCGCTATTACATAGCGCTCTTGTTTATTATTTTCTTCTAACCAAGCACTGGTATCGGGGATAAGATCGTGCTCCCGTAATTCGGCGGCGACTTGGGGAATTTCGGCAATGAGTTGGGCCGTTTCTTCGTTATAACTATTTTGCGCATGCAGAATATTAACCATCCATGCGAGACCAAAACCCACTAAGGTAATAATTGATAGTGAGGTGAGAAACATCCGTGTCAGCAGACGTTTCTTGAATTTTAATCTTAATTGCATGGCAGGTTAAATTTATATCCTTGGCCGCGGATGGTCACTATGGGGTTATCGATACCATCGCGGGTCAGTTTTTTACGCAAGCGGCTGACCATAACTTCAATCGTATTGGGATCGCCTTCCTTATCACCATAAATCACATCGAGTAAACGTTGCTTGGCGACAACCTCATGACAATGGCGCATCAAATATTCGAGGATTAAATATTCAAAGGCAGTGACCTCCATGACTTCGTCACCCAGAGTGACTTGTTTGGCGGCGAGATCGAGTTTCAATTCTCCACTGCAAATCACGGGTTTAACAAAACCTGCGCTACGGCGCACTAAGGCATCAAGCCTTGCGACAAGCTCTTCTTTTTGAAAGGGTTTCACTAAATAGTCATCGGCTCCGGCGTTTAGGCCTTCAACTTTATCCTGCCAATTAACTCGTGCCGTGAGAATTAATATTGGTGCTTTAAGACCGGCTTCACGGAGCTGTTGAATTAAGCTAATACCATCTTGATCGGGTAGCCCTAAATCGACAATGGCGACATCGATGGGATAATTAGTGGCTTGATAAAAACCTTCTTTGGCAGTCAGTGCCACTTGAACTTGATTGCCGAGATCGCTTAATTGCACTTTTAAGTGGTGGGATAAAATAGGATCGTCTTCAACAACCAAAATTCTCATAATATAATGCCTTAAAGTGTATGAGCTAAGCTTTAGCAAACTAGTCTACGCAAAATCACACTGATAACCAAATAGAGGATCAGCATATCTTAGTTGAACTTAACCTTTGCTGACCGAGTTGAACTTGTGGTCAAAATAAGTACTAATTTATTGTTGAATAAGAAGGTTTTGCTATTAAAGTGTTAGCGTATCGGGGAATTTCCCCAAGGCGATTTTTGTTTTCTGATCCGCAAAATGCCGTTGCCACACATAATCGCGCCTAAGGTAAATAACATCACCGCCATCATGATAAAAGACAATCTCAACCAAGGCATTTCTTGCGCTAATCGCAGATGTACCGCTTCAATGGTTGTGACGCCCCATACGGCAAAGACACTTATAAATAATAAAATTTGTAATAAACGAAGTAAGTAAACTGAGTTAAAAAATAAGACCAAAGGCGCAAGTGCAAAAGGAATGGCAAAGTTAATTTGTTCGTAACGTACGAAGTGGGCACTCAATAGCCAGCATGCAATCAGGATCCAAAGACTTCTCCACCACATTTATACCCCTCCCATTAAACGTATTAAAATAGTAAACATAATGTATCTAAAAACAAACTTCCGTACTATTGGTGTGTTCACATTTTGCTAACAATAGACATGTTAACTGTATTGCGTTCAAACAAAAACGCCCAACACTGAAGCTGGGCGTCATTTTGGTCTTTGTGAGGTTTAGTTCGATTTATCTAAATGATGAACTTGCTCATCAAAACTTCTAGCAACTTTACCCGCTTGAGTGTTGTTAAACACTTGCTCGTTAAATTCGCCCTCTGATTTAGCAATAATTACAGTTGCTACGCAATCACCAGTGACGTTTACAGCAGTACGTACCATGTCGAGTAAGCGATCGACACCGATAATCAGGGCAATCCCTTCCACTGGCAAGCCAACTTGATTTAACACCATGGCCAGCATGATAAGTCCGACACCTGGAACACCCGCGGTACCAATTGATGCTAACGTGGCAGTCACAACAACAACGGCATAATCGGTTAGTGAGAGCTCAATGCCAAAAACCTGCGCAATAAACACAGTGGCAACACCCTGCATGATTGCAGTGCCATCCATATTAATGGTAGCGCCTAACGGTAGCGTAAAAGCGGCGATTTTATTATCGACACCTAATCTATGTTCAGACGCTTCTATGGTAATGGGTAACGTGGCATTTGAACTGGCGGTTGAAAAAGCAAACAACTGCACATCGCGCATTTTACGAATAAATATTAAGGGATTGAGGCCTGAGAAAAGTTTTAGAAGTGTAGGGTAAACAACAAACGCATGGATCAGTAATACACCTAAGACCACGAAGAAATATTTAACCACACTACCAAAGGTCTCTAAACCGAGTGTTAATGCAAGTTTTGCCATCAGCGCAAATACACCATAGGGCGCGAGTTGCATTATCAGTGTCACGACACGCATGATGACTTCATTTAAATCTTCAAACAACGCCGCAATACGTTTGCCTCGCTCACCAATATGGGCAATAGCAAAGCCAAAAATCACCGCAAAAATAATAATTTGCAGCATATTACCTTCGCTCAATGCCTGCATCGGATTGGTGGGCACTATGTTTATCAGCACATCAGCAAGACTTGGGGCTTCTTTTGCGACGTACTCCATTTTTTCTGACGCCAGTGAGGCGTTCCCAGGATGTATAAGGACTGCGCTGACAATCGCAATCACTAAGGCAATGGCGGTTGTGAATAAATAAAAGGCGAGGGTTTTCCCCCCTAAGCGGCCTAATTTTGAAGGTTCACTCAGTGAGCAAGTTCCGCAAACTAATGAAATAAAGACTAAAGGAACGACTAACATTTTTAAGCTGGAGATGAAGATAGTACCGATAACATGCAAGAAACCTTCAGTAATATAATCTTTTACTATATCGCTTTCTGGAAAGGCATTGCGGAGAATGAGGCCTAAAGCAATACCTGTTCCCATACCGATCAGAATTTTACTTGTAAGGCCGAGTTTATTTTTTATAGAAATTGCCATAGAGAGTCCTGTGTGTTTTTTATACATTCTATTTTTTGGCGCTCACAAGACTAGCAAGAAAATCGTGAAGATGAAATGACAATTAATGTTAAAGTATTTATCAAATTTGCGAAATAAAATAAGATAGTTATGGGAAAGTTGCGTGAAAATTGTGTAATGTTAGCCTATAAGTAATAAGCGTCTCGCTTAGGTATTATCATCAGAGTAACAGGGAGCCTGACAATGAAGTCAGCGTATAAGGTTTTTCTCGCAGGATTGTGTTCGCTTTTATTATTAGCATGTGGTGGTGGAGGCAGTATCTCTGATGATGGTTCCGGTACTCCGCCGACGTCAAGTGTCATTAGTGTCACTCTTAGTATTACTAATACGGATATTTCTGCTTTAGCACCTGCCACAGTATCAGCTAAAGTTGTTGATTCGAAACTCGGTTCCTTGGCTGGTGAATTAGTTACTTTTACTCTGAGTAATTCTAATATTGGGTCTTTTGATCCTAGTACGGCAACGGCATTAACGAATACCGAAGGTGTTGCTACTATTATTTTAAATACAGCAACTATTGCGGGTGCAGGTACTGTCACTGGCAAAGTTGATACTGGGGAGTCTGGGAAAATTGGTTTTGTGATGAAAGGTGATGGCGGTGAAGCGGGTGGAGGTGCACAAGTTAATTTAGCCTTAACTGATATTGCAGGCTTACCTATTCAAACTATTACATCCTTAAATCCAGGTAAGTTAACTGCTACTATCACCGGCATTAATAAACCCACGATAGTGACCTTTGACAATGATATTGGGGACCTTCCTATCAAAACTGCTGTAACAAATAGTCAGGGAAAGGCTAGTGTTGATATTTATGCTGGTAATACGTTAGGTGCAGGAACTATCGTTGCCTCTTTAGCTAGTGGTGAAAAAGGTAATACAGTAGTGGTGGTTGGTGCTACAAATGTAGTCATGGGTAGTGGAAGTCCTTTTGTTGCTGGTAAAGCAAGTGTTAGTTCAAGTGATTTAACTGCAGGTGGCACCGCGACTATTTCTGTCGTTATCCAGGACGATCAAGGTAAGCCTTTTACCCAACCTGTGGATGTTAAGTTTTCATCGGCCTGTTCAACTAAATCATCACCAGAAGCCATAATAAGTTCACCCGTACCCTCTGTGAATGGCGTAGCTACAACGACTTACCTTGCAAAGGGCTGCGTTGGAGATGATCCTATTAATGTTACTGCTAACGCAGGTGGATTAAATCTTTCAGCTACGGGCACTATTAAAGTACTTCCTGCTAACGTGGGAAGCATTATATTTATGTCTGCGACACCGCAAAATATCGCCATTTTAGGTACAGGTGGCTCAGAATCTTCTGAAGTTAAATTTAAGGTACTTGACACAAATAGTAATCCGGTAAGTAACCAGTTAGTTAACTTTAGTTTGAACACTACGACGGGAGGCATAGTGCTTGACCCATCAAGTGCAACGACTAACAATCAAGGCATTGTTCAGACAGTTGTAAGAACGGGGACTGTTGCTACTTCGGTAAGAGTAACAGGTACTATTGCTGGTTCTTCGCCAGTTATTTCAAGTCAATCAAGTCAGCTCATCATCTCGACAGGGATACCCGATCAAGACAGTTTTTCACTTTCTGCAACAGTACTCAATGCTGAAGGTTGGAACGTTGATGGCACCAAAGTGACCGTTACTGCACGCCTAGCCGATGCATTCAATAACCCTGTTCCAGATGGCACAACAGTATCTTTTACCACTGAAGGTGGCTCTATTGAAGATGCTTGTCAGACTGTTAAAGGTACATGTAGTGTTGTTTGGACGAGTCAGTTAACTCGGCCTGAAGGGCAGTCTCTTATTGACGCAACAGGCGCATTAATTCGCAATCCTATTGCGACACTTGCGCCTAATTTAGGTAATTATTATGGCCAGAAATATGGTGGTCGAGCAACTATTACTGCTACTGCGATTGGCGAAGAATCCTTCCCAGATCTTAATGGCAATGGTCGCTTTGATTCTTCTGAAGCAACAGCATTTTTAACTCAAAAGGATGTAAGTGGTAAGCCATTTGATTTGGATGATGCTTTCAATGATTATAATGAAGATGGCATTTTTAATCCTCAGCAAGCGGGTGGGCAAATTGGTGGGGAATTAGAAGAGTTAATTGATTTTAATTCTAATGGTGTTTTTGATATAAAAGATAGTAAATATAACGGTGTACTCTGCTCTGAGCCTGCACATGCTGCTTGTGCTGATGGTATTACAGATTCAAAATCACTATATGTGAGAGGCAGTTTAGTGATTGTCATGTCAGGAAGTACTGCTTATGCGACTCCGATTGCTGATGTGCTTATCGACGATAGTTACAGCATCAGCAAAGACCAACGTATTGACTTAATAGGTAAAGATGCCGCTACTGTTTATTTCACTATATCTGACTTACATAACCAACAAATGCCTGCTGGTAGTATTGTTAGATTTAAAGCAAGCGCAGGTTCTGTTGCTAGTAGTGCTCAATATATTTGGCCAAGTAGTAACTATAACGCGGGACGTGAGTTTAGTGTGACACTGAAAGGTGAAGAGCAACCTAATGCAGGTACTCTTATTGTTGAGGTTGAAACCCCTAATGGGTCAGTGACTCAGGTTCTATCTATTCCGATTAGAATCAGCTAGTTTTAAGGACCTTATCCAAATAAAAAGAGCATCTAAGGTGCTCTTTTTCTATTGTAGGTCTGTCGAATTTTATAATGATGTAGTTCAAAAAGTTAGGAATAATTCCTAACGCTGGAACTGATACACGCTACCTAGTTTCATGATCTGTGTCAGTTCATCCAGAGCTGTTCGAGATTCGATGATTAGCTGAGGGTCTGCAAGATCTTGGGTGGTTAATCTGTCTCGATAATGTTTGTCTACCCAAAGGTTTAAACGAGTAAATAAAGCATCATTCATCAGAGTGTGTTGATTTACCGCTGCGACTTCCACTTCATTCATGGCGACACGTAAACGAAGACAGGCAGGGCCGCCACCGTTTTGCATGCTTTGTTTTACGTCGAAATAAAGCACTTGCTTAATCGGCGTGTTTAACGTGAGTAATTCGTTCAAATAGGCAAATACCGCGGGATTTTCTTGGCAATCCGTTGGGGCAATAATTGCCATTTCACCGGATGGCAATGTAATAATTTGAGTATTGAATAAATAGCTTTTGACTGCGTCGTTAATTGCTACTTTCGCGGTGGGCACTTCAATGAAATACAGCTCAGTGTCGAGTTTACGTTTAATTTCATCGATCTTATTCTGGGTATTTAAGAAGGCTTGTTCGTGGTAGAACAGGACATTTTGATTACCTACTGCGATAACATCGTTATGGAATACACCTTGATCAATTACATCAGGATTCTGTTGGATGAAGACGCAATTATCGTCTTCCAGCTGATGTAAGCGTGCGACTGCCATCGACGCTTCTAAGGTTTGTCTTGCAGGATATTTTTGCGGTTTAGGGGCATTGGGATTAGTGGCTTCTTGTCCATAAACAAACAGCTCAACACCAGCATGGCCGTATTCATTGCAGAGACGAGTGTGGTTTGCGGCACCTTCATCACCGAAGCTATTATGCTCAGGTAAGTGACTATGGTGATGAAAATAGTGGGGATCACTGAAAGTTGCTGTTAATATGCGCCCCGTTGTCAAAGGCTCGATGCTGCGATGTAGTTTATCGACTAAATTTGCTGGGGTGAAATGCAGTTTGCCGTCACGTGTATCTGCACTTGGTGAGACTGTAGCGGCATTGGCTGTCCACATACTGGAAGCACTGCAACAGGCATTAAGTAATATGGGCGCTTCTTTTGCCGCTTGTTTTAATACATTAGCATCAGAGCCAGAAAATCCAATTCGGCGCAATGTATAGAGGTCTGGGCGCTCTTGAGGAGCTAATATTCCTTGAACCATGCCCATATCGGCTAGTGCTTTGGCTTTTTGGAGTCCTTGTTTTGCAGCAGCTTTGGGGTTGGAAACTAAGGCGGCATTGCTGAGAGAGGCGACATTGCCAAAAGACAACCCTGCGTAATTGTGTGTTGGTCCAACGAGTCCATCAAAATTCGCTTCAAAGTGCTTCATTGCTTATCCTTGTGATAGGGAAAGTTATTATTTGTTCATATGGTCCCTGAGGGAACCCAGTATACTGAAGCTTTTCGAGTGCACAAGCGGACGGTTTTGTGCTCAAAGCGACTTTTTCACGATAAATGCATAACTATTTCTTGCTTGCTGGCAAATAATGAAATATTAGTTTTTAATTACGCATATTATATTTTTACATTTTTTCAACTTTGATTAAAAAGTGACTCGCTGGTACATATAAAAGAGGGATTAACTTGAAACTATCAGTACAACCCTCTATATATGGTGCCAATTTCCACCTTCTTGAGATTTTTTGGCGCAAATTAAACTATGGGTAAATCGCTAGTTATTGTCGAATCACCGGCCAAAGCTAAGACTATTAATAAATATCTTGGCAAAGAATTCATCGTTAAATCGAGCGTAGGTCACATCCGTGATCTGCCGACATCATCGACTTCAGAAGGCAATGAAAAGGTTAAATCCGCTGCCGAAGTTAAGAAAATGTCGCCAGAAGAAAAAGCTCAATATAAAAAGGTGAAAGATCAGCAAGCGCTAGTGTCTCGTATGGGCGTAAACCCTGAAAAGGGCTGGGCGGCTAAGTACCAAATTTTGCCGGGTAAAGAAAAAGTCGTTAAAGAGTTACAGGCACTTGCCGATTCTGCTGACCAAATCTATCTCGCAACCGACTTAGACCGTGAGGGAGAAGCTATCGCCTGGCATTTGCAAGAGGTGATTGGTGGTGATCCTTCACGGTATCAACGTGTTGTTTTCAACGAAATTACTAAGTCTGCGATTCAAGATGCTTTTAGTAAACCGTCGACACTCGACACTAACATGGTTAATGCCCAACAAGCCCGCCGCTTCTTAGATAGAGTTGTCGGTTTTATGGTGTCGCCGCTGCTGTGGAAAAAAGTTGCTCGCGGTTTATCCGCTGGGCGAGTGCAGTCGGTTGCCGTGCGTTTAGTGGTTGAACGCGAAAGCGAAATCAAAGCTTTTGTGCCTGAAGAATTTTGGGATGTACACGCAGAGCTCAATACGCCCGCTCAGGAAGCTTTGCGGATGGAAGTGGTTAAGCATCTAGATGCTGCCTTTAATCCTATCAATGAACAGCAAGCGATGGCTGCGGTTCAAGCATTATCTGCGGCAAGTTTTACTGTGCTGGCCCGCGAAGATAAAGCGACTCAAAGTAAACCATCGGCTCCCTTTATTACGTCGACACTGCAACAGGCCGCGAGTACACGCTTAGGTTTTGGTGTGAAGAAGACCATGATGATGGCGCAGCGACTTTACGAAGCTGGTCATATCACTTATATGCGTACCGACTCGACCAATTTGAGTCAAGAAGCCGTTGAAAACTTGCGCGATATGATTGCCAAAGAATTTGGTGATAAGTATCTACCCGCCGAACCGATTCGATACGGATCAAAAGAAGGCGCACAAGAAGCTCACGAAGCGATTCGCCCATCAAACGTTCAAGTGCAAGCAGCGACCTTATCTGACATGGAACGTGACGCTCAGCGCTTATATGAGCTTATTTGGCGCCAGTTTGTCTCATGTCAAATGACACCTGCACAATATGATGCCACTAAGTTGACCGTAAAAGCGGGTGATTATGAGCTCAAAGCCACGGGACGTACCTTACGTTTTGATGGTTGGACTCGCGTACAAACAGCACTTAAGAAGAAAAACGAAGAAGACAATACGTTACCATTCGTGGCTCAGGGCGATGTATTAGCATTAAAAGAATTGCAGCCTAAACAACATTTTACTAAGCCGCCAGCACGATACAGCGAAGCTTCTTTAGTAAAAGAATTAGAAAAACGCGGCATTGGCCGCCCATCAACCTACGCAACCATCATTTCAACGATTCAAGATCGTGGTTATGTAAAAGTCGAAAATCGTCGTTTCTATGCCGAAAAAATGGGTGAAATTGTCAGCGAACGATTGGTGAGCAGTTTTGCTGATTTGATGAGCTATGACTTTACCGCCAGCATGGAGCAAACATTAGATGATGTGGCTCGGGGCGAGTTAGACTGGAAAAAAGTACTCGATGGTTTCTATGCTGACTTTACTAAGCAATTAGAAAAAGCGGAGCTGGCTCCTGAAGAAGGTGGCATGCGTCTTAACCAAATGGTGATGACGGATATCAAGTGCCCAACTTGTGGTCGTCCTATGGGGATCCGCACGGGAACGACTGGCGTTTTCCTTGGTTGCTCTGGTTATGAATTACCCCCTAAAGAACGCTGTAAGACGACGATGAACCTCACGCCTGGCGTTGAGGCGATTAGCGAAAACAGTGAAGATGCCGAAACAGATGCACTGCGTGCGAAGCACCGTTGTAGTATTTGTGGCACGGCAATGGACAGTTACCTGATCGATGAGAAGCGTAAGTTACACGTCTGCGGTAACAATCCAATCTGTGAAGGCTATGAAGTC
Source organism: Shewanella sp. DW31 (assembly GCF_015767295.1). Taxonomy (NCBI): domain Bacteria; kingdom Pseudomonadati; phylum Pseudomonadota; class Gammaproteobacteria; order Alteromonadales; family Shewanellaceae; genus Shewanella; species Shewanella sp. DW31. The sequence continues at coordinate 149,345 of NZ_JADWMP020000004.1, read as the reverse complement.
GAAGAAGGCCAATTCAAGATCAAAGGCTATGAAGGTCCACTGATTGAGTGTGATCGCTGTGGTCACGATATGGAACTGAAAAATGGTCGTTTTGGTAAGTACTTTGGCTGTACCAATGAAGAGTGTAAGAATACCCGTAAATTACTGAAAAATGGTGAGGCGGCGCCGCCAAAAGAAGATCCTATTTATTTACCCGAACTGAAATGCAGTAAATCGGATGCCCATTTCGTATTACGTGATGGTGCGGCGGGTATTTTCTTAGCGGCCAGTACTTTCCCTAAATCACGTGAAACCCGTGCGCCTCTGGTTGAGGAACTGGTTCAATACCGTGAGCTGCTATGGCCTAAGTATCAGTATTTAGCGGATGCGCCAGTCACTGATGATGAAGGCAATAAGGCTGCGGTGAAGTTTAGCCGTAAGACGAAAGAGCAATACGTTGCGACTGAAGTCGATGGCAAAGCCACGGGTTGGTCTGCGCATTACGTCAATGGGAAGTGGGTGAGTGAGACTACCAAGAAAACCAAGAAAAGCGCATAGCGGTGGATTAAGCTAGCTTAACGACAAGAGAATAACAAAAAAGCCAAGTCAATGATGACTTGGCTTTTTTGTTTCGATTTTCTTTAGAGACTGATTTGTTGCTGTAGATAATGAGTCAGAAATGTTGCTCGCTTTACTCGCACTCACTCACCACGCCCAATAACGCTGAAGAACGAGTGTAAGACGTGCCGCTAATTCAACTTAAAGCTAAGCACACAGTAACTGATCACCATTTCTTTTTCGGCTGAAACAGCATGTCGATATCATCTTCTTCATTCTTAGGTCTAGGAGCACTGGGTTCAGATTGTTTCTGTGCGCCCATAATCTCATCAAGCAATTGTTTAGCCTCATCCACTTTACGACCAATGAAAGGGTCATTAGGCGTTTGTGCCTTAATAGCGTGCAATGTCGATAGTGCTTTAGTCACCATTTGTTTTGATGAACCATATTGCTTCATAAAGCTGGCCGCGCGGGCACGAGAAAGCATAGAATCGACATTAATTCTGAGCTGTAAACTGTCGATGCGGCTTTCTTCTTGAGCAAAAATGCTCGGATCGACTTTACCTTTATTATGCTCGGCTCTGAGTATCGCCTTTAATTTTTTTAAGGTTTGAACAAGCGCTAAAATTTGTTTGTCATTATCGGGTAGTCTGAAATTCTCAATTGGAGGAGTTTGAGGCTGGCCAGACTGTAAGCTTGTTATTTGATTATTGATATCGGCTAGGCGGCGTTGGTAGTCTGACTGTTGTTGGCCATTACTGATCGCTGTTGCAGACTGCAAGGCATCTTGTACACGCCGGTACAAAACCAACACTATATTCGTGCTACAAGGCATCATTCCTGTGTTTGATAACACAGTTTCAGTTTCATCGATAATTGCTCTTTGACGGGCAAATTCAATGCGACGCTCAGCCTCTACACGTTCTTTTTGTTGCTGTAATACGTTAATTCCGATAACAAGCAGTAAAAGCGCACCGATGAGGATCAGAACCAAGGTGAATGACATAGATGTTCCATTATTTATCCAATTGAGCTAATGCTACAATAAATCAATAAACTAGCATAGTTATCTTAGCCTAGGTTATCATTTCTGTCGTATGAATCTGTAGACTTGTGCTCTATATTCCTATTTGCTTTAATTTTTACTATATACTATAACGATTGATTATAGCTGAGAGTGCTTTGAGGGCTCAGTTGTTAATGGCATTTTGCGTGTTTGAGACAAGGAAATAAGATGAAACTGCAACAACTCAGGTATATTGCTGAGGTCGTAAAACATAACCTCAATGTATCGGCGACAGCTGAAAACTTGTATACCTCTCAACCTGGGATCAGTAAACAAGTTCGTATGCTTGAAGATGAGTTGGGGATCCAAATATTTGGTCGTAGCGGTAAGCATTTAACCCATGTCACACCTGCGGGTTTGCAAGTGATCAGCATTGCCAATGATATTTTAGGTAAAGTTGAAAGTATCAAAAAAGTGTCTGAAGAATATACTAAGCCAGATCAAGGTGAGTTAAATATTTCCACAACAGATACTCAGGCACGCTATGCATTACCGACGATAATTCGTCAGTTTATTGATCGCTATCCTAAAGTGAACTTGCATATGCACCAAGGGACACCGTCGCAGATCAGCGAACAGGCAGCTCGCGGTGATGCAGATTTTGCTATTGCGACCGAAGCAATGCATTTATATTCAGATCTGATCATGTTGCCTTGTTACCACTGGAACCGCTCTATCGTTGTGCCAAAAGACCATCCTCTTGCGACCCGCAATCAAGGCAGCTTGATTAGTATCGAAGATTTAGCCCGTTTCCCCTTAGTGACCTATGTCTTTGGTTTTGATCGTGCTTCTGAAATTGAGAAAGCGTTCAATCGGGCCAATTTAGAGCCGCGTGTTGTCTTTAGTGCGACCAGTGCCGACGTGCTTAAAACCTATGTTCGTTTAGGATTAGGCGTGGGGGTCATCGCGTCTATGGCCATTGATCCAAATGTTGATAAAGATTTAGTCGCTATTGATGCTGGTCATTTGTTTGCCCACAGTACGACTAAAATTGGTTTTAGGAAGGGCAGTTTCTTGCGCAGTTATATGTATGATTTTATTCAGCACTTTGCGCCGCATTTAACCCGTGATGTGGTGGAGAAAGCCGTAGCATTACGGGATCAACAGCTCATAGATGAAATGTTTGCCGATAAAAATCTGCCAATGCGTTAACTTGGATGATTTACAAACATAAAAATGCCGCTAATAAAAGCGGCATTTTTATGGGTTTAGCGATTAAGATAAATCGACTTTATCCATCTCGAGTTGCGCAAGGGCAATAACTGCTTGAGTGCGGTTGCGAACGCCAAGTTTTCTAAATATGGCGGTAGCGTGCGCCTTGATGGTTGCCTCAGACACGCCAAGATCGTAGGCTATTTGTTTATTTAATAAACCTTCGGCAAACATCTGCAACACTTTATATTGTTGCGGCGTGAGATCGGATAACTTGCTGGCCATTTTATCAATGGCATCGTCATTGATAGCAATAATCTCAGTGCCTTTAGGCAACCAAATATCACCGAATAACACTGCACTTAGCGCCTCTTTTAGGGTTTCCATTGAAGCTGATTTAGGGATAAAACCACTGCTGCCATAATGAATCGCACGGCTAATGGTATTGATATCCTCGTGGGCTGAAATCACCACAACGGGTAACTCAGGATAATGTGAGCGTAGGTGGATAAGTGTGGAGTAGCCGTGGGACCCCGGCATCTGCAGATCTAACAGTACAAGATCGTAATCGACGCTTCGAACATCCAATACAGATTGCAGTGCGTCAGCACTGTCTGCTTCAAACCACTGTGCATGTTCGAAAGCGCTGGTCAGCGCTTGACGTAGTGCATTTCTGAACAATGGATGATCGTCTGCGATAATAATATTTAAGTTTTCTAGCTTCATGGCTTTTATGATTATGTTCGGTGCGCGTGAAGATTGAACTCAATGTAACAGAAAAGTAATCAAGGATCCTATTGCTTTATTCAGGAATAAGGACAAAATTTTGATATGTTTCTGGTTGTTAGACTTTGGTCGGTGTTTTACAAGGAAAAAGATGGACCGTATCGTTTCAATTGAAAGCCCGAAAGTACGGGCTAACCTATACTTTAAAATCGTCTAAAAACTACCCATATGTCCACACTTTTGTGGGATTTCGTTGTTCGTCAACCGCAACAAAGGTGAACACACCACGTATGGCATGCTCTCGATGGTCTTGATACATGTCTTCGACATAGATGTTGACTTCAACTTTTAATGACGTATTACCTACATGGATCACACGAGCGATGAGTTCTGCTAGTGTGCCTGCTGGGATAGGCTTTTTAAAATCAATTCTATCGGAACTCACTGTGACTAAGGTTTTACGGCAGAAACGAGTTGCCGCAATAAAGGCTGTTTCATCCATCCACGCTAAAGCTTCGCCACCAAATAACGTATTGTGATGGTTGGTGATTGAGGGGAATACTGCTTTAATCACACGCGCTTCTGAGGAATCAATTCGAGTTTGAATCGCGTCAGGAAAAGGTGTTTCAGCGGCTTCGATTCGTGAGGTATTTTCGGTGTTTGTGGGCATGGGGGTAAGCGACATACAGCAACCTAAGGTAATGCAGCAAAATAAGCTCGAATTATAAAGATTTATGGTGGTTAAAGATAGAAAACTACAGGCTTTAACCTGCAGTAGGCATATGACTGAGGATAATGTCATGCTTCCAATAAAAAAACCGAAATGAGATCGGTTTTTTATTGGACGATTTATTTTACTTCAGATTTATTTGGTTAACAGTGCTTTTCTTTCGCGGGAAGCCGCTGCGAGCTTACGTAGCAGAATTTCAGAGTCGTCCCAATGTAAGCAGGCGTCTGTGATACTTTGGCCATAACAGAGTGGCTGGCCTTCAACGACTTTTTGATTACCTTCTTGTAAGAAGCTTTCAGCCATAATACCTGCGATGGCAGTGCTGCCAGCACGCATTTGAGTCATAATTTCATCGGCGACCATCAGCTGTTTGAGATGGTTCTTCTCACTGTTTCCGTGGCTGAAATCGATAACCATACGTTGAGTTACCCCAACAGAGGCAAGTTGTTGACGTGCTTTTTCGATGTCTTCGGCGTGGTAATTAGGCGTTTTGCCGCCGCGCAGAATGATATGACCAAATGGATTACCGTGGGTGCGATAGACCGCCATAGCGCCATCTTTATCCGGTGAATAGAAAACATGTGGTACTTGTGCGGCACGAACTGCATCAACGGCAATATTGATGTTCCCATCAGTACCATTTTTAAAACCAACGGGGCAAGACAGTGCCGAAGCCATTTCACGGTGGACTTGGCTTTCCGTAGTACGCGCACCAATAGCGCCCCAAGTAATGAGATCCGCTATGTACTGACCGTTCACCATATCTAAAAATTCGGTGGCGATAGGCAATTTTAATTCAGTGATTTGTTGCAGCAATTCGCGGGCAATGCGTAAACCTTTGTTTGGTTCGAAACTGCCATCGAGATCGGGATCTGAAATTAATCCTTTCCAACCGACAATTGTACGGGGTTTTTCAAAATAGACGCGCATTAAGATACACAAGTCATCTTTCAATTCTTGGTGTAACGCGGCTAAGCGTTGAGCATAATCTAATGCCGCTTTAGTATCGTGGATTGAACATGGGCCTATGATCACCAATAGACGTTGGTCTTCACCCATAATGATGGCTTCGACTTCACGACGTTGCTGAACCAGATAATCGGCTGCATCTTGAGTTAATGGGAACTCAGATGCCAGTTGCGCAGGTGAGATGACTTTTGCTAATAAGGAAGTGCGTAGTTCGTCTGTTTTTATGGTCATTCAAAATACCGAGCTTGCGTGCGGCGCTTTTCGCCAGATTGCCTCGGATTATAACGAATCGAACCGAGTTGCACAGTGCCAATTGCGTTAATTGTCGGCAACTGTGCAATGAATTTGATTTAAGTTAGTTTCTTTTAGACTAAATTCACTCGGTTTCTTTTGCTGATTTTGGCTTATTAGGCTTAGAACATATGCCGTTCTAGGCCCGTGACATCTAATATTTTAGTGGCAATTTCTTCCACGGAATGATTAGTGGTGTCTATGTAAGGAATGCGTTCGCGTTTAAACAGCATTTCCACTTCTTTGACTTCTAAGCGGCACTGTTTGAGCGATGAATAGCGGCTATTCTCCATTCGACTCTGACGGATTTCATGTAAACGCACGGGATCAATCGTTAAACCAAACAGTTTTTTCTTATTGCGTTTCAGTGCTTCAGGTAATTTAAGGTTATCCATATCATCTTCGGTGAAAGGGTAGTTTGCCGCTTTTATGCCGAACTGCATTGATAAATACAGGCTCGATGGCGTTTTGCCACAGCGAGAGACCCCAAGTAAAACCAGATCGGCTTGATCCATATGTTTCATGGTCTGGCCATCATCGTTATCCATGGCGAAATTAATGGCATCAATACGCGCTTCATAGCCGTGATTCGCTTTTCCATGGGTTCTATGTACAACTGGAGAGGCAGAAACACCTAAATGTTGTTCGAGTGGGGCCACAAAAGTATTCAAAAAATCATAATCAACCCCTTCACTCGAGTAGATGATGTCGCGGATCTCGGCTTTTACGATGGAATGGAATACTAACGGCCGCTCACCTGTTGTAATAAAACAATCATTAATTTGTCGCTTAACTTGCTCCGCTTTCGTCAATGTTTCGACAAATGGAATCGTAAGTGACTCAAATTCTAATGGAAATTGCGAGAGAACCGCATGACCAAAAACTTCAGCTGTGATCGCTGTCCCGTCGGAGATATAGAATACTTTTGGTGCCATACTGACCTCTTGTAGTAATAAAATTACAAATAAAATTATAGATTTACGCGTGTTCGACAGGAGTGTAAAATGCCGCTGCCCTCGTGTGAAGGGGCCACTGAAATAAACTTGCGGAGATAGAACTGTGCAGCAATACGTACTCTGGTATCAAGAATTAGGCATGGGTGACGTCAACTTGGTTGGCGGTAAAAATGCTTCTCTAGGCGAGATGATCAGCAATCTGGCCAATGCCGGTGTTCAAGTACCTGGCGGATTTGCGACAACTTCCCATGCGTTCAACGAGTTCCTTGAACAAAGCGGAGTTAACCAGAAGATTTATGACATTCTAGCCACACTGGATGTAGATGATGTCAATGCGCTGGCTAAAGTAGGTGCACAGATCAGACAGTGGGTTATCGACACTCCATTTCAACCAGCATTAGAGCAAGCGATTCGTGAAGCTTACGATAAACTTGCCGCTGAAACTAGCGAAGCGTCATTCGCGGTACGTTCTTCTGCAACAGCCGAAGATATGCCAGATGCCTCTTTTGCGGGTCAGCAAGAAACTTTTTTAAACGTAAAAGGATTTGAATCCGTACTGACAGCGATCAAGCATGTGTACGCTTCACTCTTTAACGATCGCGCTATTTCCTACCGTGTGCATCAAGGTTATGAGCACCATGGTGTTGCCTTGTCTGCTGGCGTACAACGCATGGTTCGTTCAGATAAAGCGGCTTCAGGTGTGATGTTCACTATGGACACTGAATCTGGCAATAACGATGTGGTGTTTATCACTTCATCTTTTGGTCTGGGTGAAATGGTTGTTCAAGGCGCGGTAAACCCAGATGAATTTTATGTTCATAAACCTATTTTAGCCTTAGGTCACAAGGCTGTTGTGCGCCGTAATATCGGTAGCAAGCTCATCCAAATGGTGTATTCAGATGATGCTGCTCACGGCAAACAAGTCAAAATTGAAGACGTGACTGCTGACAAACGTCGTCAATTCTCTATCAATGACGCTGAAGTTGAAGAATTAGCCAAACAAGCCATGGTGATCGAAAAACATTACGGTCGTCCAATGGACATCGAATGGGCAAAAGACGGCAACGATGGCAAATTGTATATCGTTCAAGCGCGTCCAGAAACGGTTCGTAGCCGTGAAGATGTGCAATTGATTGAACGTTATCACTTAAAGAGCCGTGGCGCTGTGATCTGTGAAGGTCGCGCTATTGGCCATAAAGTGGGTACTGGTGTCGCCAAAGTATTAACGTCAATTGCCGATATGGATCAAATCCAACCTGGTGATGTGTTAGTGACTGACATGACAGATCCAGATTGGGAACCTATCATGAAACGCGCGAGCGCCATCGTCACTAACCGTGGCGGTCGTACTTGTCACGCGGCGATTATCGCCCGTGAATTAGGTGTGCCAGCGGTGGTGGGTTGTGGTGACGTGACTGACCGTATCAAGAATGGTCAAATCGTGACTGTTTCTTGCGCCGAAGGTGACACTGGCTTTATCTACGAAGGTAAACAAGAGTTTGAAGTGATTTCAAACCGTGTTGACTCTCTGCCTGCATTGCCAATGAAAATCATGATGAACGTGGGTAACCCTGATCGTGCATTTGATTTTGCCCGTTTGCCAAACGAAGGCGTGGGTCTAGCGCGTTTAGAATTCATCATCAACCGTATGATCGGCATCCATCCAAAGGCACTGCTCGAATTTAATCAACAGGATGCAGCGCTGCAAACTGAAATCAACGAAATGATTGCTGGTTACGAATCACCCGTTGAGTTCTACATTGCCCGTCTAGTTGAAGGTATTGCGACTATCGGTTCAGCTTTCTATCCGAAGAAAGTGATCGTACGTATGTCAGACTTTAAGTCTAACGAATACGCAAACTTGGTTGGTGGTGACAGATACGAGCCGGAAGAAGAGAACCCAATGCTGGGCTTCCGCGGTGCGAGCCGTTATATCTCTGAATCCTTCCGTGACTGTTTTGCCCTTGAGTGTGAAGCGATCAAACGCGTTCGTAATGACATGGGTCTGAAAAACGTTGAAGTCATGATCCCATTCGTTCGCACAGTGAAAGAAGCTGAGCAAGTGGTCGGCCTGCTCAAAGAGCAAGGTTTAGAGCGTGGTAAAGACGGTTTACGTGTCATCATGATGTGTGAAGTGCCTTCAAACGCCCTGTTAGCAGACCAATTCCTTGAGCATTTCGATGGCTTCTCTATCGGCTCAAACGATTTAACTCAGCTGACACTCGGCCTTGACCGTGATTCAGGTATCATTAGCCATTTATTCGATGAGCGTGATGAAGCCGTTAAAATGCTACTTTCATTAGCGATTAAAGCGGCTAAAGCGAAGGGCGCTTACATAGGAATTTGTGGTCAAGGTCCTTCAGATCACGCTGATTTTGCCGCTTGGTTGGTAGAACAAGGCATAGATACAGTGTCATTAAACCCTGATACTGTGATTGATACTTGGTTGTATTTAGCCGAAGCGCACGGTTGATCTAGATAGTAATTTTATAAACTTGTTAAAAAAGCCGCTTTTTAGCGGCTTTTTTTTGTTTATAATGGCGCCATAACGATAATTGACAGAAGCCATCTATGCTACCCCTGCTATCACATCAACAAACATTAGAGCCAGTGTATTTGGCATACCTTGATGCACTGGAGCAAAGTGAGTATTCCGGTGATATAGACAAACGTTACAGCGCCCGTTTAGTGCAAGCAACGGACAACTCTGTATATCAATTTTTGCCTCAAGCTGTGTTATATCCTAAAAATCAGCAGGATATCCAAATTGCATTGACACTGGCAGCTACGGACGCATTTCGCAGCGTGACCTTCAGTGCGCGGGGCGGTGGTACGGGCACCAACGGACAATCACTGACCCATGGTTTGATTTTGGATGTGTCGCGTTACATGAACCGTGTTCTCGAAGTGAATGCTGAGCAAGGTTGGGTTCGAGTCGAAGCTGGCGTGATTAAAGATGCGCTTAACGATGCATTGCGTCCCCATGGATTCTTCTTTAGTCCCGATTTATCCACTTCAAACCGCGCCACTATTGGTGGCATGATCAATACCGATGCCTCGGGTGCAGGCTCACTGGTCTATGGTAAGACGTCAGATCACGTGCTGGCGCTGCGTAGCGTGTTGATCGATGGCAGTGTGCTGGATACGCATCCCCTAGATGCGGGACTACTGTGTAACCCAGATAATGTCAGTGATAATCCGCTGGGGCAGAAACTGATTTCTGCTGTGGCGGCGGTATGCCGCGAAAAGCGAACTCAGATAGAAAACCAATTTCCTAAGCTCAATCGTTTCCTCACTGGCTATGACTTAAAACATGTGTGGAACGACAACCTGACGCAATTCGATTTATCACGAATTCTGACGGGCTCAGAGGGCACGCTTGCGGTGATAACCGAAGCCAAACTTAATCTCACCCCGCTGCCAACTGAGCGCGCTATGGTGAACATTAAGTACGATTCGTTCCAATCGGCATTGCGTCATGCGCCATCCTTAGTTGCCGCGCGGGCGACTGTGGTTGAAACCGTCGATTCAAAAGTGCTTAACTTAGCCCGTGAAGATATTGTCTGGCATTCAGTGGCTGATCTTATCCAAGAAGTGCCTGGTAAAGTTATTGATGGCCTCAATATGGTCGAATTTGCAGGTGACACGGTCGAGGTTGAGCAAAAGCTCGCGAGTTTGGAAGCTGTGTTAACTGAGCAGATCAGTAAAGGCGAGTGCGGTGTATTGGGTTACCAAGTGACGCAAGATAAGCCGAGTATCGAAAAAATCTACGGCATGCGCAAAAAAGCCGTTGGTTTACTCGGCGCCACTAAAGGTCGCCGTAAGCCCATCGCCTTTGCAGAAGATACTGCGGTACCGCCCGAAAAACTCGCCGATTACATTATGGAGTTTCGCGCGTTACTCGACGGGCATAATCTGCAATACGGTATGTTCGGCCATGTGGATGCGGGCGTGTTGCATGTTCGTCCAGCGCTCGATATGTGCGATGTTGAAGATGAAAAATTACTGCGAGTCATTTCTGATCAAGTCGCGGCACTGACGCTTAAATACGGCGGCCTAATGTGGGGCGAACACGGTAAAGGTGTGCGCGGTGAATACGGTCCAGCTGTCTTTGGTGATGAACTTTTCGGTGTATTGCAAGATATCAAAGGTTTGTTCGACCCTGATAACCGACTAAACCCCGGCAAGCTGGTGGCGCCTAAAGATACAGGCGCCCTCTATTACGATGTTGACAGTGCTAAGCGCGGTCAGTTTGATCGACAAATCCCCGTTGATGTGCGTGATGCGTTCCCCGATGTGATGAATTGTAACGGTAATGGCCTGTGTTTTAATTACAGTAGCTATTCGCCCATGTGCCCATCGTTTAAGGTGACGGGTGACAGAGTGCAGTCACCTAAGGGGCGTGCAGGGCTCATGAGAGAGTGGCTAAGACTGCTTGAGGCTGAAGGGGTTGATGTTAATGCCCTCGCAAAAGCGAAACCTTTTGGTATATTGCAGCGCATACAAAATACCATTAATGCCAAACGTGATTATGATTACTCCCACGAAGTGATGGAATCGCTTAAGGGCTGTTTAGCCTGTAAAGCCTGCTCTGGACAATGTCCGGTCAAAGTGGATGTGCCTAAGTTTAGGGCGCAGTTCTTCAATATTTACTATCAACGCTATTTAAGACCCGCGAAAGACTATCTCGTTGCAGGGATTGAAGATAGCTTACCATTGATGGCTGCGGCACCGCGTCTCACTAATTTTGTCGCACAAAATCCATTGAGCCAATGGGTGATTAAACAGGCGATTGGTTATGTGGATGCGCCTGCGTTATCTGTGCCGACTTTGAAGCAAAGACTCGATAGTCATGCAAGCCGCGGTTACGACTTAGCTGCGTTGCAAGCGATTCCTGAAGAGAAGCGCTCGCAGTTTGTGTTGGTGGTACAAGATCCTTTTAACAGTTTCTATGACTCAGGTCTTGTGCTGCGCTTTATCCAATTGATAGAAAAACTCGGCTTAAAGCCGGTGTTATTGCCCTACAAACCCAATGGTAAGCCAACACATATCAAGGGATTTTTAGGTAAGTTTGCTAAAACGGCGCAGTCGAGTGCAGACTTTTTGAACCAAGTCCATAAACTGGGCATGCCCATGGTAGGCATAGATCCTGCCTTAGTCTTGTGTTATCGCGATGAATACCGTGAAGTCTTAGGGGCTAATCGCGGTAATTTTGAGGTTAAGTTAGCCAACGAATGGCTACTGAATGTCATCAAAGATTTACCTGCAAAAGCTGCGCAAGATAAGCAATATACTTGGTTTAGTCATTGTACCGAATCGACGGCCAAGCCAAATACCGCCAATGAGTGGACTAAAATCTTTGCCCATTTTGGCGCTAAGTTAACCGCAGTCAATTTAGGTTGTTGTGGTATGGCGGGAACTTATGGTCATGAGGCGGAAAACCTCGAGCGCTCTAAGGCCTTGTTTGATATGTCTTGGCAGCAAACGCTAGCGAAAATTGAGCAGCCGCAAGTGTTAGTGTCTGGCTATTCGTGCCGTAGCCAGGTAAAACGTTTTGCGGGTTACAAGCCAAAGCATCCACTTGAGGCCTTACTCGAGTTAGCAAATATTTAATAGTGTTTATGCCGTTTTGATTGCGCTAGTCAGATCGTAATTATCCTCACTGGTATATCCCAGTGTTGAATGTCACACTAAAGCCAGCCGCAAGGTTGGTTTTTTTATGGATGATGGAGGCCTAGATGGAAAAGATGACTGACAGTATTCAGCACACACTCAAACAATTCGCCGCCGATAGTAAGCTAACCTCGGTTGCGCCATTGTGCAGTGAAGCCCCATTGTTTGACATTAACGCCTTGGGTGATTGGACCTATCTAGGCACATCGCTGCCAGCAAAGTTTGCTAAGTTGTTCGCCAGTATTTTACATTGCATTGATGATGAGTATTTCTTAATTACCCCAGTGGAGAAGGTGCGAGTGCGGGTTGAAGATGCTCCCTTACTGATTGTCGATTTCGAGCGAGCGCAACCCCATTCGCTGCTCAATGTAAGAACCAGTATTGAAACACAGCACCATAAAGTCGATATAAAACAGATGAAGCTCACCGATGACAGTGTTTATTTGCCGCTTGAGCGCGGTTTATGGGGCAAATTAGGTCGGGCCTGTTACTATAATTTTGTGAATGAATTCAATTTATCTGATCTAGATGAGGAATGAGCTCGTAGGTTAATCACATAATTTGCTGTGGTCTAAGCTAGTTTATTATGGGTTAAGTGGTAGTATTAAAACTAACTCTGGGTTCCTATGATGGCGTGCAGAGTAAGTGAAAACGCGTTAAACCTTTGCTGTAGGAGGTGCTGTTTGAATCGTCATGAAAGCTTAGGCTATCTTGTATCCCACTTAAATATCGAGCTGCAAAATGAGCTTGATCTGCATCTTAAGCGATATCAACTCGATATAAAACTGTGGCCTGTGCTGTTTGCTTTGTGGCAAGAAGAGGGCATAAGCCAAACTGAATTGTCTAAGCGTTGCGATGTGGCAAATTACACTATGACGCGCTTACTCGATCAGTTGCAGGTGCAAGGTCTTATTACTCGCCATCAAGAAGTCGATAATCGGCGTGCCTTCCAAATCTTTTTGACCGATGAAGCCAAAGCATTAGAGCAAGATCTTATTTGCGAAGCTGAGCGGGTCAATGAAAAATTCCTGTCAAATCTTAGTGAAGATGAACAGCAGACATTCATTTTACTATTAAATAAAATCAACCGCTTGGCTTGAAATTTTGAATCTAATGGGTATGGCGGAAAACTGTGGTTTAGCCGTTTTTACTTCTATCTGTATGTGGTTATCTCAATTCATTTTCCCAGTTTAATCCCATCCACTATGCCTCACTCTGCGGGATTAAACTGGTTTGATTAATTTAAGTAAAGTGCAAAGACGCAAAGCAGACTTACGGCTATCACTGAGTGCTGTAAATAACGCCGGCTGGCTAATAAATTCTCTTTGCCTTGTTTTAGGCTAGCGACGAGTCTATGTTGCTTATAAATTCGGCACATTAACTCATCGGTTTGGGGATCGATAAGCAGTTCAAACTTGCAAGGTGCGCCATCTTTAAGCTGAATGGTATGCTCGCTTTGAGGTTTAAAGTTAAGCTTGTGCGACACCATCTGGCCATTAACGAAGACCCGCTCTAAACCACTCCAATTGCTGGCTTGCAGTTCTACCACATCTTGGTTGAGATCATATTTGAAACGGATCATAGCGCTATCCTGTGCTGGGACCTGATAGACTAATTCAAGCAGACAAATATGACGTTTTCCAGCGTGATTAAATGAATATTCTGTGTCGAAATTAAAAGCGCGGCTAAACCATGAGCTTAGTGATAGATTAAATTTTAGATAACAAAAAAGCGACCAGAGGTCGCTTTTTTCAATATTTGACGGGCATAAAAAATAATAAACGCGTAGAAAAATTACTGCTTAGCGGCTTCGATAATGGCTTTCGCCATTTCATCAGCCACGGCGCCGGTTGTACGGTTCTGCGCATCGGCTTGGCTGAATATTTTCAGCAGCGTGTTGTAAATTTCTTCTACTTTAGCCGTCGATTTTGCTGCGTCGTAATCTTTTTCGAACGACACGTTGATAATGCCGCCTGCGTTAATCACATAGTCTGGCGCGTACAGTATGCCCATTTCTTTCAGTTGTTCACCGTGGCGTACTTCGGCTAATTGGTTGTTGGCACAGCCAGCAACAATTTTGGCTTTCAGTTGCGGTAAGGTTGCATCGTTTAAGGTTGCGCCAAGGGCACAAGGGGCATACACATCCACATCTTGCGCGTAGATTTCTTGAGGCGCGACAACAATGGCACCAAAGTCGGTAGCGACTTTGTCTAATGAGGCTTGATGAATGTCTGTAACAATCAGTTCTGCGCCTTCGTTATGCAAGTGTTTGCACAGGTAATAGCCAACGTGACCGACGCCTTGAACGGCGATTTTAAGGCCTTTAAGGCTGTCTAAACCAAGTCTATGTTTAACCGCAGCTTTGATGCCTAAATAAGTGCCAAGGGCTGTGAACGGTGATGGATCGCCACTTTTACCTTCAAGACCCGCCATATAAGGGGTTTCTTCATGGGCGATCATAATATCAGCCGTAGTAGTGCCAACATCTTCCGCTGAATAGTAGCGGCCGCCTAGGCTATTAATCAAACGGCCAAAGGCGCGGAACAGCGCTTCGCGATCTTGTCTTTTCGGATCGGCAATGATCACGGATTTACCACCGCCCATGGTTAAACCTGCTAGGGCATTTTTATAAGTCATGCCACGAGAAAGGCGTAATACGTCAGTCAGGGCTTCATCATCCGATTGGTAGTTCCACATCCTACATCCACCCACGGCAGGACCAAGGTTAGTGTTATGGATGGCGACAATGGCCTTTAAGCCACTTTCTTTATCATGACAGAATACAACCTGTTCATGTTCGTCAAAGGATACATGATTAAATACAGCCACGTGAATTTCTCCGCTATACACAATGAAAAAGCCGACGAGGTGAGCCTCTATCGACTGCTTGTTATATTTATTGCAGAACCATAGCATTTAGCGATACTCTCAACCATGCATAATGACCGAATAAATACATTATTTGTGGCAATTTAGCTTTCCACTTTACGTAAACGTAAGCTTTACGATTAAGAATGGATTGTACTGAATTTAACGTAACGAATAGAATGAATCGCGCACTGATCCCAAGAATTAGGCTCGCGTTATAACAATAAGATAGGACGGAAGTATGACTGAACAAGCTGTCGACCAAACTCAACAAAATTTATCAGCTGAAGAAATAGAAAAGCTGCGTCAAGAGTGGGTCAGAACTCAATTTCAAAAAGCCAATCGTTTTCTCGCTGAAAAAGGCGTGATCCCAAGCAAAGTCCTAGCCGATGAAAGCCGTTATCTTGCGCCTTATATGGCGATTTGGAAGATGGAATCAAAGCGTCCAAGCAACAAAACCTATTGGGTGATGTCAGGTGATTTACCGTCGGATTTTGTCGATGTGAAAGTGGCGGCTACGGCCCGTGATGCCGTGCGTCATTTCTCTATGATGTGGCAAATGCAGGCGGAAAACTTAGTGCGTTCGGGTGCAACCCGTGATGCCACTCAGGCTAAATTTGCTCAACTATTAGTATCGCGTGCCGAGAGTTTATATCGTATGCACAACGACGATAAACTGTGGAATGCTTAAACTCAAATGAGTTGAGGATTGTATTTAGATAGTATTGAGTTAATACAGTCACTTGTGTTGATTGATACTGATAATTGAAATAACAATAAGGCACTCAGTTGAGTGCCTTTTTTATATTGACTTTTATGTTGATTTCCTATGTTAAGAACAAGGTCATCGAACAAAGTCGATAGGGCTTATTCTTCGCTGTCGCTCAAGTAGTAGAAACCTTGATTGATGAGTTTCAACAGTAAGGCTTGGACTTCTTCATGCTGACATATTTCAGTCGCTTCATCGGCGTTTAAGCTGACGTTATCGCTCAACTGTGCGATTACGTCTGCCGGTGTTTGGGGCAGTTCGTGTACATCACCATTGATGAATAATCGCGGCGTGGCGTCATTTTCAAGGCGCAATACTTTCAAACCACCGATACGGCTCACTCCAGCACCTTGGGCGAAGGCATCTTGCAAATCTTCAATGCTGTAAGCTTCTTCGCCTTCACACAAATCAAGTTCGAAACGGTTTTGACTGAGTAGCTTACCTAACACGATTTGGTAGCTATTGGGATCTTGGCTCAGCTGACTCAAGAGTGACATTATGCCCACTTGATGATCTTGGCTGACGATACCGGCTGAACTCGGTTCAGTTTGCGACGTGAAACGCTGCTGACCTAAGTTATTGTCGAGCAAATAATCGGCGACTTCACTGACCAATTCTTGCTGGCTAGGAGCACGGAAACCAATCGAGTAACTCATTGCCACAGTTAGGGTTTCGCCGCAATGCGGGAAACCGGGTGGAATATAAAGCATGTCGCCTTTTTCTAACACTACATCGATAATGGGCGTAAAGTCCTCAACCAGCGGCGAGTTGGGATTGCCACCGCGGCGTTGTTGCGGGGTATTGTCACCCACGGTCCAGCGACGCTCACCTTCGCCTTGAATGATAAATACATCGTAGTTATCGACGTGCGGGCCGACACCGCCACTTGGGGTTGCAAATGAGGCCATCAAGTCATCGAAGCGCCAGTCAGGTAAAAAGCGCAGCGCTTCAACTAATGGCTGCGAATCAGGATACCAATGGTTGACTGCTTGCACTAATAACTGCCAATGGGTTTCGCCATAGCTGTCGTAATCTTCAAACGGACCTTGCACTACTTCCCAATCATTGTCTTTGGTGACAACGATGCGTGAAGAGATTTCTTCTTCACAGGCAAGGCCTGCTAGTTCGTCGGCGCTGATAGGATCTTCAAATTGCGGAAATGCTTTTTTGATCAACAGGGGTTTCTTTTGCCAGTATTCACTAAGAAACTGGGCGATATCGAGATTGAGTGTATACATAGTGTTAAAAAAGGCGACCACATCGCGGTGATGTGGGTCGCCTTAATCCTTATTTCTGTTTAAGAAAGAGTATTGTCCGTCGCCAACTTCAGTTAATAACTAATTTCAGTCAATAGCTTAATATTAGTTAATCGCCAATTTTAATTAATAACTTACTTCAGTTCGTCGACAAACGTTTCGGCGCGACCAATGTAATTGGCTGGCGTCATTTTCTTCAGTTCAGCTTTCACTGAGTCTGGTAATTCAAGTCCGTCAATAAACACTGACAGTTGCTGCGCGTCAATACGTTTACCGCGCGTCAGTTCTTTTAATTTTTCGTATGGCTTTTCAATACCATAACGACGCATTACCGTTTGTACAGGTTCTGCTAACACTTCCCAGTTGTGATCTAACTCATCACGCAGATGCGCTTCGTTAACTTCTAACTTGCTGATGCCTTTTAAGGTCGCTTGATACGCGATCAACGCATGGGCAATACCCACACCTAAGTTACGCAGTACAGTCGAGTCAGTTAAGTCACGTTGCCATCTTGATAGCGGCAGCTTAGACGCTAAATGTTGCATCAGGGCGTTAGCGATACCTAAGTTACCTTCAGAGTTTTCAAAATCGATTGGGTTAACTTTGTGCGGCATAGTCGATGAACCGATTTCACCAGCGATAGTGCGTTGTTTGAAGTGACCTAGGGCGATGTAACCCCAAATATCACGGTCAAAGTCAATCAGCACAGTGTTGAAACGGGCAACCGCATCAAACAATTCGGCAATGTAATCGTGTGGCTCGATTTGCGTCGTGTAGGCATTCCAGTGCAAGCCAAGGCTAGTCACAAAACGCTCAGACAGCTCATGCCAGTTAACTTCAGGATAGGCTGACAGGTGAGCATTGTAGTTACCTACGGCACCGTTCAGTTTGCCCATGATTTCAACATTGGCGATTTGTTTGATTTGACGTTCAAGGCGCACTGCGACGTTCGCCATTTCTTTACCGAGCGTCGAAGGTGACGCGGGTTGGCCATGGGTACGTGACATTAATGGCACAGAGCGATATTCAATCGCCAGCTTTTTAATTGCCGTCAGTAACTCATTGCAGTAGGGCAGTAAAACATGCTCACGAGCTTCAGTCAGCATTAAACCGTGGCTTAAGTTGTTGATATCTTCAGAAGTACAAGCAAAGTGAACAAACTCACCCACAGCGGCTAATTCGCTATTGCCTGCGATTTTTTCTTTAATGAAGTATTCAACCGCTTTTACATCGTGGTTAGTGGTGCTTTCGATAGCCTTAACACGCAGCGCATCTTGTTCGTTGAAATTGTCTTTAATGCCATCGAGTACGGCGATAGCTGACGCGCTCAATGTTGGCACTTCGCTAATGTCTGGACAGTCGGCTAACAGTTTTAGCCAATTGATTTCAACCTGAACACGGTACTTGGTAAGACCGAACTCGCTGAAAATCCCTCTCAATGACGCGGTTTTACTACCATAACGACCGTCTACCGGAGAGATAGCAGTTAGTGCGGAAAGATCCATGTGTAGCTCCTTGATGAACGCTAATTTTATTATAGGGTAAGACTTTTCTTGGCTGTATCGACTATGGCTTTGCGGGCGAAGACTAAGTGTCGACGTTTACCGCCCAACTGACGCCACAGTACTGCGCTGCGTATAGCGGCAAGCAGCAGAGCACGAATTTTATGTTGTACAATAGGGCGCTGCAAACACACAGGATTACCCGATATTTGGATTTTTGGCCCTAAATTACTGATGATGTCACTGTAAATGCTGGCAAGATTGGCAACAACTTGCTCATCTGTGATGGCAAAATGATGTAGCTGGCGATTCACTTGATTAATACGTTCAGCCAACATGCCTAAGCCACTGTTAGAGCGCACGAGTTTACGCTCAAGGGCAAGCACTCCCACTAAATAGCGGGTGATTTCAACATCTTTTTGGCTGCTGTCACCGAGCTGATTCAGGATCAGTTTATAGCCTTTTTGCAATACGATTTTATCTTGGTAGACATCGGCCGTATTGTCAGGATTGGTGACGAGAATGGTGTTTAAGCTCGCTGCGAGCTCGGCATTATCCAATTCGCCATGGCGCGCTAAATGTTGAACTTGGGCAATGGCTTGCAGTATGCCTGCAAACGCCATAGTCCGATTAATGAGTTGCTCGTTCACGCGTTACCCTCGGATTAATTGATCTATGATGCCACCACCTAGGCAGACCTCACCATCATAAAATACCGCAGACTGTCCAGGCGTCACCGCCGCAACAGGTTCATCGAAGACCACGCGCAAGGTGTGTTCATCTGTGTAGGTTAATGTACAAGGCACATCTTGTTGGCGATAACGGGTTTTCACTGCGATATGACAACCATCGACAGGCCCAGTTCTATCTACCCAATGCAGTTGGTTAACTGTCATGCCGGTCGACATCAAACGGGGATGATGTCCGCCTTGACCCACGATCAATACGTTACGCTCAAGATCTTTATCGACCACATACCAAGGATCGTCATTGCTGTTTTTCATGCCGCCAATGCCTAAGCCTTTACGTTGGCCTAAGGTGTGGTACATGAGTCCTTGGTGCGTGCCTATGACTTCACCTTCTGGGGTTTCAATATTGCCAGGCTGCGCCGGTAAATAAGTCCCTAGAAATTCAGTGAACTTGCGCTCACCGATAAAGCAGATGCCAGTACTGTCTTTTTTGTCATGGGTGATTAAGCCCATTTCTTTCGCAATTTCACGAACTTGATGTTTTTCGAGCTCACCGACAGGGAACAGGCTTCGGGCTACTTGTTCATGGCTAAGGGTGTAGAGGAAATAACTTTGATCTTTATTGCCATCAACGCCACGGAGCATTTGCGTACTGCCGTCGCTGTTATCGCGACGGCGAACATAGTGGCCCATTGCGATGTAATCGGCGTCGAGGATTTCGTCGGCAAATTCTAAAAATGCCTTAAATTTGATTTCTTTGTTGCACATGATATCGGGATTTGGCGTGCGGCCGGCTTTGTATTCGGCGAGGAAATACTCAAATACATTGTCCCAATATTCGGCAGCAAAGTTGACTGTATGTAGCTTGATCCCAAGCTTGTCGCACACGGCTTGGGCGTCTTTTAAATCTTCTGCGGCCGCGCAGTACTCGTTATTGTCATCTTCTTCCCAGTTCTTCATGAAAAGGCCTTCAACCTGATAGCCTTGCTGCATAAGCAAATAGGCTGAAACAGATGAATCTACACCGCCGGACATGCCGACAATGACTTTTTTTCCTGTATGAGTGGGTTCGATTGATGTCATAAATCCTAAAAACCATTGAGTATGTGTGTTGGCTAGGTGGATGAATTTAAGCCGCGACATTGAGCGCGTAACAAAAATACCTAACCTAACTAAAAATATGGGCTAACTAAAAATCCAAGCTCACTTTAAATCCAAGCTAACTTTACATCTAGGTGCTGTGCTGCTGATTGCTAAATCAAACTTTTCCAGCGCTATCAAATAAAATGAGTCCGCAAACTGTCAGTAAACCTCGCATTTACGGCCAACTATTTATTTGCTGTACAAGGCCTCTGCAGTAGCACACGCATTAAGCTTAACCAGCCGTTTATGCGGGGCGGTATTCTATCACGCCTTGCTCGCTTGGGCTATCGTGAGGCGGTCACTATTGAGTAAGCTAAGGGGATAAGTTTGGCCATTTTGTGCCTGATTGAGATAGTCTTTTAAGCAATCGAGTACTAAGGGGCTGCGCAGTAAAGATGGCATGGCTTCTATCTGCGCAAGACTTAACCAATGCGCACTATGGATCGCTTTATCCTGCGGCGCAGGTGAGGGCATATCATCTAACTGCACGAAAAAAGTAAAGCGCACAAAGGCTAAGTCTTCACTGGCGCTAAGTTGATAAATGCCGACGAGTCCTTGGGCTTTGAGTGATAACCCCGTTTCTTCAAACACTTCGCGCTCACAGGCTTGGATCAAGCTTTCATTCGCTTCTAAGTGACCCGCGGGTTGATTAAAGCGTTGCTCGCCTTCAATCCACTCTTCTACCATCAGATATTTGTCCTGTGAAGTTGCATGAACAATACAAGCGACGGTCACATGGGGTTTATATCTTTGACTCATGGAGCCTCCTTTGAGTGGATTGGAACGCAAAAATTAGGCTGAAATTTAGACTTCATCACCGAGACGGATGCATTTGTGCTCACCCGATGGCAAATTATCTAGACTCCATTGGCCTATTTTATAACGGATTAATCTTAAGGTCGGAAAACCGATATGCGCTGTCATGCGTCTGACTTGGCGGTTGCGGCCTTCATGAATTTGGATTTCTAGCCAAGTTGTTGGGATATTTTTGCGCTCTCTCACCGGTGGATTACGTGGCCAAATGTCAGGTGAATCCATGATTTTGACTTTAGCAGGCAGCGTTATACCATCATTTAATTCAACACCTTGGCGCAGTTTTGTTAGTACATCTTCCGTCGGAACGCCTTCTACTTGCACCCAATAGGTTTTAAAGGTTTTCTTTTTCGGCTCTGTCAGTCTTGCCTGTAATTGACCGTCATTGGTCAGCAACAACAAGCCTTCACTGTCTCTGTCTAAGCGGCCTGCGGCATACACGTCAGCAATGGGAATGTAGTCTTTTAGGGTTTTACGACCTTGTTCATCGGTAAACTGGCAAAGTACATCAAAAGGCTTATTAAACAGCACGATAATTGGTGCGAGCGTTTGACTCTGCAGCGGTTTTGCCGCCGCAATTGCGCGTCGATTAGGATTTTTAAAGGGTTCTTTCTTTAAACTGCCATTGGCATTTCGTGCTGGCGCCACTTTGCTATCTACGGCGGTAGCGCGGTTGGCAGGGCCTCTGCTGGCGGGCTTAGCGGGTTTAATCGGGCTCTTGGCTGGGGAACTTGCGCTGGCATTGGCACCTTTAGGTTGAAACTTGTTTTTGTTCATACTTTTGCTAACAGGAGGTTGAGACACGCTTACCTGACTTGATTGAGTCGTTAATGTGGTCATAGTGTACTTGGCATTCGCCGTTAGTGGAATTTGAATATTATTGCGAATGCTCTATGATGTCGGCCAGAAAATGTGATCTGTGCCTAAATGTTTATTAGGTTTTAATGAGTCGTTGTAACAAATTTTAGCTTGCGCGCAAAGACAGAAGGGCATTGAGAATTTGAAAGGTGAGGGCGTGGTCGATTGCCTTGATTGATATTTTCCCTGTGCCCAGATTTGTTCGCCATGCTATAAAATTATTATAAAAAATATTAAATTTTACAATAATGTAGGATGTAACATGAAAGATAACTCATCAACAATTATTTACACTGAAACAGACGAAGCGCCAGCACTGGCCACCCTCTCACTCTTACCTATTATCAGAACGTTTACCGACGCCGCGGGCGTTGCGGTTGAAACCCGTGATATCTCGTTATCGGGCCGTATTATTGCCAGTTTCCCTGAGCAACTGACCGAAGCACAAAAGATTGGCGACCATCTGACTGAGCTTGGCGAGTTAGCGAATCAGCCAGAAGCGAACATCATCAAGTTACCAAATATCAGTGCTTCGATCCCACAATTAAAAGCCTGTATCCTTGAACTGCAGCAAAAAGGTTACGACATCCCTAATTATCCGGATGAGCCAAAAACCGACGCTGAAAAGTCAATTAAAACCCGTTACGACAAGATTAAAGGCAGTGCGGTAAACCCAGTACTGCGTGAAGGTAACTCAGATCGCCGTGCCCCATTATCGGTGAAAAACTTCGCCAAGAAAAACCCGCATTCAATGGGTAAATGGGCTACAGATTCTAAGTCACACGTTGCCCACATGACTGACGGTGATTTCTACGGCAGCGAGCAGTCTGTCACTTTATCTGATGCGGGCAGCGTGAATATCGTGCTGACCCAAAAAGATGGTCAAGAAGTGGTGCTCAAATCGGGTCTTAAGCTGCTGGCTGGCGAAATTATCGATGCTGCGGTGTTGAGTAAAAAAGCCTTAGTGAGCTTCTATGAGCGTGAAATCGAAAACGCCAAAGCTGAAGATGTGCTGTTATCGCTGCATCTGAAAGCCACTATGATGAAAGTGTCTGATCCTATTATGTTTGGTCACGCTGTGAAGGTCTTCTTCAAGCCAGTATTTGACAAACATGCGGCGCTTTTCGCTGAATTAGGCGTTGATGTTAACAACGGTTTTGGTGATGTTTATGCCAAAATAGCGACATTACCTGCTGATAGCCGCGCCGAAGTCGAAGCCGATATCGCCGCCGTTTACGCTGCGCGTCCCGCATTGGCTATGGTTGATTCTGACAAAGGTATCACCAACTTACACGTGCCAAGCGACATCATTATCGATGCGTCTATGCCTGCTGCGATTCGTTCATCTGGCCAAATGTGGGGACCAGACGGTCAACTGCATGATACTAAAGCCATGATCCCCGATCGTTGCTATGCCGGTATCTACCAAGAAACGATTGCTTTTTGTAAAGAGCACGGCGCTTTTGATCCTAAAACCATGGGCAGCGTGCCAAACGTGGGCTTGATGGCGCAAAAAGCCGAAGAGTACGGCAGCCACGATAAGACCTTTGAAATTCCTGCTGACGGTGTGGTTAACGTTGTTGATGCCAGCGGTAAGGTATTGATGAGCCATAACGTGGAAGCGGGCGATATCTGGAGAATGTGCCAAGTTAAAGACGCACCTATCCGTGATTGGGTAAAACTGGCCGTGCGCCGTGCCCGTTTAAGCAATACTCCAGCGGTATTCTGGTTAGATAGCAAACGTGCCCACGATGCGCAAATCATTGCTAAAGTGCAGCAGTATCTGCCAGAGCATGACACTGATGGCTTAGACATCAGCATTATGTCTCCAGAAGATGCTACGCGTTTGTCTTTGGCTCGCATCAAAGAAGGCAAAGATACCATTTCAGTTACGGGTAACGTTCTACGTGACTACCTGACTGACTTGTTCCCCATCCTCGAGCTAGGCACCAGTGCCAAAATGCTGTCAATCGTTCCATTAATGAACGGCGGCGGTCTATTTGAAACAGGTGCGGGCGGTAGTGCACCTAAACATGTGCAACAGCTTGAGAAAGAAGGTCACTTACGTTGGGATTCACTGGGTGAGTTCTTGGCTCTGGCGGCGTCTCTTGAGCATTTAAGCCAAACCGTGGGCAATCCAAAAGCCCAAGTATTAGCCGATACTTTAGATCAAGCCATTGGCCAATTCTTAGATAGCAATAAATCCCCATCAAGAAGAGTCGGTGAGTTAGACAACCGTGGCAGCCATTTCTACTTAGCCATGTACTGGGCACAAGCCTTAGCAGCGCAAACGGGCGATGAGCAGTTACAAGCTCACTTCATTCCGTTAGCGCATGCGCTAGCGGCGAATGAGCAAGTGATTGTGGCTGAATTAGCGACGGCACAAGGTGCACCAGTCGATTTAGGCGGTTACTACCGTTTAGATGCGGCTAAGGCTGAAAAAGCCATGCGCCCAAGCGAAACGTTGAACAAG
Organism: Shewanella sp. DW31; assembly: GCF_015767295.1. Classification (NCBI taxonomy): domain Bacteria; kingdom Pseudomonadati; phylum Pseudomonadota; class Gammaproteobacteria; order Alteromonadales; family Shewanellaceae; genus Shewanella; species Shewanella sp. DW31. The sequence goes on along the minus strand of NZ_JADWMP020000004.1, from coordinate 124,874 downwards.
CTGTTGATTGCTTAATCCCGCTCGTTATCACTTTTAGATGGCGTGTGCGTCAGTGTGGGCCATCTAAATTGATGTAAAGTTGTAAGTCATTAGACTGATTTTAAAAAAGGGTCTGCATTGCAGATCCTTTTTTATACCCTAAATTTGCTGTCGAGACCGATGATAAAAACTTTTTGCTGGGATGCAATGGATGATGTGCGGCGATTGAACTTGAATTAAATTCATGCGAAATGATGATGAGCGATGCAGCATTAAGTGGTGAGAATTGATGAAACACGCAGCAATAAAAAGGCAGGGACAAGTCCCTGCCTTTTAGATCATTGGCCTCACCAAACGTTATTTTGTTGGTGAAATGGCTGAAGCGTGCATCCCTTTTGGACCGGCTTCTACTTCAAATTGAACGGGTTGGCCTGCTTTTAGAGTTCGATAGCCTTCCATTTCAATGGTAGAATAGTGTGCAAAAACGTCCTCACCACCTTGATCAGGGCAAATAAACCCGAATCCTTTGGCGTTGTTGAACCATTTAACAGTTCCGCTTGCCATACTTCCACTTCCTTCTGTTGTCTACTTACCAGTAAGATAGTAAAACCTGTATAGACGGGTATTCGTTCACCGTCTGCACAACAGAATGTAAGGAGTAAATGCGGAAGTCAAGCTAAAATTAACAAAGGGGTAACAACTGATTAATTTGAACAGATCAATTGGAAGAGGCCAACACGAGAGGCTAGTATTAAAAAATGGCAAAGATAGGAAATATTGAACACGTTGAAGAACGTGTCGAATCAGAGTTAATGCCGCCTTCGATGTATAAGGTGGTACTCAATAATGATGATTACACCCCAATGGATTTTGTGATTGAAGTTTTGCAGGTTTTCTTTCGCAAGAACGAGCAGGAAGCGACCGATATCATGTTGACGATCCATCACCAAGGAAAAGGAATTTGCGGTATTTTCCCGTTTGGGATTGCAGAAACTAAGGTGATACAAGTAAATCAATTTGCAAGACAAAACCAACATCCGTTACTGTGTTCGTTAGAGAAAGCATAAAACCGCTTTACTCTGTAGTCTGTTGTTAATTTTGGGGGTGCTTATGCTGAACAAAGATCTGGAAGTCACCTTAAATCTGGCGTTTCAGCAAGCCAGAGACGCGCGTCACGAGTATATGACAGTGGAACATCTGTTATTAGCTCTGATCGACAATCCTGCGGCTCAAGAAGCGTTAATCGCCTGTGGAGCGAATCTAGATAAACTCAGAGATGAAGTGGCAAGCTTTATCCAACAAACAACCCCAATCATTGCCGATATTGATGATGACAAAGAAACTCAGCCGACGCTTGGGTTCCAGCGAGTGCTGCAACGGGCAGTATTCCATGTGCAGTCATCGGGTCGCAATGAAGTGAACGGCGCTAACGTGTTAGTTGCCATTTTCAGTGAGCAAGAATCCCAAGCCGTGTATTTACTGCGCCGCTGCGACATTAGTCGCCTCGATGTAGTGAATTTTATTTCCCATGGTTTCGCCAAAAATGATGATGCTGAGTCACATCAAGATCAAGAACGTGTCGAAGATCAGGGCGAAGGCAGCGAAGAGCGCAGTATGTTGTCGCAATTTGCGTCCAACTTAAATCAACTTGCAAAGCAAGGGATCATCGACCCACTGATTGGTCGCGACCAAGAAATTGAGCGCGCGATTCAAACCCTGTGCCGTCGCCGTAAAAATAATCCACTGTTAGTGGGTGAGGCGGGTGTAGGTAAAACGGCGATTGCCGAAGGGTTGGCGTATCGTATCGTCAATAAACAAGTGCCCGATGTGATGCTTGAAGCCACAGTGTATTCTTTGGATTTAGGTTCACTGCTGGCGGGAACTAAGTATCGCGGCGACTTTGAAAAACGCTTTAAGAACCTGTTAAAAGAACTGGCGGCGGATAAGCATGCCATCCTATTCATCGATGAGATCCACACCATTATCGGTGCGGGCGCGGCCTCTGGCGGCGTAATGGATGCCTCTAATCTGCTGAAACCTTTGCTATCTAGCGGCAATTTGCGTTGCATGGGCTCGACGACTTTCCAAGAATATCAAAGTATTTTTGAGAAAGATCGCGCACTTGCACGTCGTTTCCAAAAGGTGGATATCAATGAGCCTTCAGTGGAAGAAACCACTAAGATTTTGATGGGGCTTAAGTCTAAATACGAAGAATATCATGGGGTTCGTTATACTCAGGCCGCGATCAGCAGCGCTGCAGTATTGTCGGCCAAGCACATCAACGACAGGCATTTACCCGATAAAGCCATCGATGTGATTGATGAAGCGGGTGCGCGTATGGTGATGCTGCCTATGAGTAAACGTAAAAAGACCATAGGCCAGGCCGAGATTGAGTCGATTGTGGCGAAAATGGCACGTATCCCTGAGAAGTCGGTATCCGCTACTGATAAGGACTTACTGCGTAATCTTGAGCGTAACCTTAAGATGGTGGTCTTTGGCCAAGATAAGGCCATTGAGAGTCTGAGTTCGGCCATTCGCTTATCGCGCAGTGGCTTAGGTGCTGACCGAAAACCTGTGGGGAGCTTCTTATTCGCCGGTCCCACTGGTGTGGGTAAAACCGAAGTCACTAACCAACTGGCCAACTGCTTGGGGATGAAACTGGTGCGCTTTGACATGTCTGAGTACATGGAAAGCCATACAGTGTCACGCCTGATTGGTGCGCCTCCTGGTTATGTGGGTTATGACCAAGGTGGCTTGCTCACGGATGCTGTGATTAAAAATCCGCACTGTGTAGTGCTATTGGATGAAATTGAGAAGGCCCACCGTGATGTCTATAACCTGCTGTTGCAGGTGATGGATCACGGTACTTTGACCGATAATAATGGTCGTAAGGCTGACTTCAGACATGTGACTTTGGTGATGACTACTAACGCGGGTGTACAGGAGACTATTCGTAAGTCTATTGGCTTTACCCAGCAAGATCACACCCAAGATGCATTATCTGAAATTAATCGAGTATTTTCGCCAGAATTTCGAAATCGTCTCGATTCCATCATTTGGTTCAATCATTTGGATATGACGATTATCGCCAAAGTGGTCGATAAATTCTTGGTGGAATTGCAGGCTCAGTTGGATGCAAAACACGTTACTTTGGAAGTCAGCGACGAAGCCAGAACCTTGTTGGCCGAGAAAGGCTACGATAAGAACATGGGCGCACGTCCAATGGCTCGGGTCGTGACCGAATTGATCAAACGTCCATTGGCAGACGAGATATTATTTGGTGTCTTAGAGTCAGGTGGTGTTGCGCATGTGGATGTGAAGGAGGGCGAGATTGTCATTCGTACCGAACGTCACGAAAAAGCGACAACAAAAGCTTAACGCTTGATTATCCATTAGTTTTAGACATAAAAATGGCTGCAATTGCAGCCATTTTTTTCATCTTTCGCAAACAAAAAAACCCGGCCTTGCCGGGTTTTTAAATCTAAGAGGCTATATCAGCGTGCGCGGAAGACAATGCGACCTTTGGTCAGATCATAAGGAGTCAGCTGGACGGTAACTTTATCGCCAGTAAGGATCCGGATGTAGTTTTTACGCATTTTGCCTGAAATGTGGGCTATCACCACATGACCATTTTCAAGCTCTACACGAAACATTGTGTTTGGCAAGGTTTCAAGGATAGTGCCTTGCATTTCAATGTTGTCTTCTTTCGCCATTAATTAATTATCCCATTAGCCTTCGAATATAAAAAACGGGCGTATCATGCCCCAAATTCCCCCCGCTGTAAAGGGGAAGTACTTAGCAAACTTGGGAATACTCCCAGCCTGTCGGTGTCAGAATTTGATAAGGGCGATACAAACGCTTGTAAGACATCTTACGGTTTTCATCTATTTGATATCCGAGATAAACAAATTCTTTATTCATGAGTTTCGCCAGTCGACACTGAATTAAAATTAACAGTGCGCCGAGGGAGCGATGTTCTTCGTCGGGGTCAAAATAGCTGTAAATTGCCGAAAGACTATTGGGCAAACTATCTGTGACCGCAACTGCCAATAATTTATTTCCATCATAGACTTCGATAAACGTTGGCGGTAACCAATGGCAAAAAAGAAAGTGATTATATTGATCTTCGCTCGGGGGAAACATGGGGCCGTCAAAATGTCGCCCACGAATATAATGTTCATATAGCGTATATTGCTCGGCGGTTTGCTCCGATGTAATTCGCCAAGTCAGATCTTGGTTTTTTGCTAAAGTGCGTTTTTGGCGTTTCGATGGGACAAATTCATGGGTTGGTACACGGATTGGTTGGCATGCACTGCATCTAGGGCAGCGTGGTTTGTAGATAGAGCTACCACTGCGGCGAAAACCTACCGCGAGCAAACGCTCAAATAAAATAGGATCGAGCGTATCTTCTTGGATGACGAGTAGCTGCTCCTGCTGGCCATCAAGGTAGCTGCAGGGAAATATTTGACTGATACCGATAGCGATCGATGCTTTACTCGAGTTCAAGGATGACCTCTTTAGTGGCCCAAGTATTTGGGTCCACGGGATTGTTTCTTAGTTCGCTCAGTAACGTTATAAAATCAATGCGTTTAATAGCTTTAGCTCCCAAACTTTCTAGGTGGGGATTCATCACTTGTGCGTCGATGAGTTTGAATCCCATCTTGAGTAAATGTTGTTGCAGTGCGGCAACGGCGGCCTTGGACGCATTGGTTTTACGGTGAAACATGGATTCGCCGCAAAATACTTGGCCGATCGCTAAGCCGTAAAGCCCACCGATTAAACGTTCACCTTCCCACACTTCAATGGAGTGGGCATGACCTGTGTGATGCAATTCGCGATAGGCCATTTGAATTTCTTGGGTGATCCAAGTGCCGCTCTGTTTTTCTCTTGGCTGCGCACATCCCGCCATCACATCGGTGAAAGCGTGATTGATTGTGATCCGCCAAGGTTGTTTTTTTAAGTATTTACGCAGGCTGGTGCTGATGTGAATTTCACCTGGAATAAACACGGCGCGGGGATCCGGTGACCACCACAGGATGGGATCGTCAGAATTAAACCAAGGAAAAATACCGTTGTAGTAAGCAGAGAGTAAACGTTCAGGACGTAAGTCGCCGCCGATAGCCAATAAACCATTAGGATCGGTTAAGGCGTGCTCGGGCGAAGGAAAAGCTTCAAATTCGTGATTCAGGAAAGACAGTGACTTCACAATTGAGTATGATTTAGTTATAGACCTTATTATTAAGTTAGCGGAAATTCAGATATGTGGAAACCTACTCTAGCAAGCTTTATGTTTATTTTTGCTTTTATCATCAGCCCCGCTAATGCTGGCTATGATCGCAATCAAGCCGTGCCAGTTGAGAAAGTACTCTATGGCGATATCACTTCGGTACGTAATATCACCGAAACCCAGTTAATTGAAGACCGTAATCAAGGTTGGAAAACCTTCGGCGGCGCCTTAGCGGGTGGGGTGATTGGTCATCAGTTTGGTGGCGGTTCGGGTCGAGATGTGGCGACGATTTTAGGTGCCTTGATTGGTGGGGGTATCGGTAACCGTTATGGCAGCGGTACTAGCGTGCAATCGTTTAAGCTGGTGGAACTGATGATCAATCAAGAAGATGGTACTCAGGTCATGGTGATCCAAGATTACGATGCTGGCATGACGTTTAACGCGGGTGACAGAGTTCGAGTGGTATACCTGCAAGGTGGCGTGCGTGTTGATATCGCGATGTAAGCGATGGTCTCATATTGGATAAATTCTCATCTTCAGTAAATGGTCATCTTGAGTAACGGACGGTAATGCAATGACACGGACAGAACTAAGCCAATATTTAGCCGATTTTTTACATGTGTCGGCCTTTAAGGATTACGCACCCAATGGGCTGCAGGTAGAAGGCAAGGATGAGATCCACACCTTAGTCACGGGCGTGACAGCGTGTCAGGCCTTGATCGATGAAGCGATTCGATTAAACGCCGATGCGATATTGGTTCATCACGGCTTTTTTTGGAAGAATGAGCCTGAAGTGATCACAGGCATGAAACAACGCCGAATTAAGGCGCTGCTCAAGCATGATATTAGCTTGTTTGGATATCATTTACCCTTAGATGCCCACCCAATGCTCGGTAATAACGCGACTTTGGGGAGACAGCTTGGGATCATCGACGCAGAAGCCATTGAAGAGGTGGCTCAGGGGCTACTGTGGCGTGGAAAACTTGATCTTGCAGTCAGTGCTAGCGAATTTTCTCACACCCTTGAGAATGCTTTAGGCAGAGCCCCACTGCACATTGGTGATAGCGATGCAAAGATCCAACATGTAGCTTGGTGTACTGGTGGCGCACAGGATTATATCGATGTTGCGGCGAGTTTAGGCGTGGATGCGTTTATCAGTGGTGAAGTGTCCGAGCGAACGTTTCACAGTGCGGTAGAGCAGGGCATACATTATTTTGCGGCTGGGCACCATGCGACAGAACGTTTTGGTATTCAAGCCTTAGGCCGTCACCTCGCCCGCGAGTTTGATCTCGTGCACCATTTTGTGGATATCACCAATCCGGTCTAATCCATTCATAAAGCGGCTTATGATGACAATCTAACTGTTTTATTCCTAAACGAAAGGCGAGCATGGCTCGCCTTTTTTATTGTGGTTTTATTGTTATTTATAGTCACTCAAATCCGTTCCTCTAGCTGATTGTGCAATCAGCTCTTAGCCTTTAGCTGCTGCTAGATTAGCTCCAAAGTGGACAATACAAAGATGCCTAAGGTGCACGTGATCAGCGAGCAGACCGTGGTTAGCGCAATAATATTGGCCGCAAGGGGCGCATTGCCACCCATGGCGCGCGCCATCACATAGCTTGCGGCTGCGGTGGGTGCAGAACTCATTAAAAAGACCATTGCTAACTCAATCCCTCGATAGCCCAACAGCAAGGCCCCAATCGTGATAAAAAGCGGGGCAAAGATCAGTTTCAATGCGGTCGAGAACCAAGTTGTATGCTTTTCATGTTTGAGTGAACCAACATCGAGCGAACCGCCGGTACACAGTAGCGCTAATGGCAGGGTCATATTGGCGAAGTATTGTCCCGCATCAAGCACCATTTTCGGTACTGGAATAGCAAGCAAATAGAACAACATGCCTGCCATAATGGCAATGATCAACGGGTTTTTGGTGATGGTCTTGATGATCACGCCAAATGCACGTTGGCTGGATTCTTCGCCTTTAGGGCTTAGGCAAATAACCGCTTGAATGTTATACAGCAGCGTCATCGAGGCAACATAGACCGCGGCTAAGGCAACACCAGAACTCCCATAGGCGTTGGAAACATAAGCTAAGCCGATAATGGCGGTATTGGCCCTAAAACCCCCTTGAATGATCACTCCTTGGTCTTTGTGCTTGGGAAATAGCCGCCCAGTTGCATAGGTGGAGAGTATGAAAAACAGGAAATTGGCCGTTAAACCATAGCCAATCAAGGGCGCACTGGAGGCGAGATCGTGATTTGAGCTAATAATGCTAAGGAACAGCAAGGCTGGCAGCGTCACGTTAAAGACTAATCTTGATGCGACATCAATAAAGTTTTCATTGATGATTTGGGTGCGTTTTAGGAGCACACCGAGTGCTAACATCAAACAGATGGGGCCCGTAATCGAGGCCGAAAACAGCAACTGCTCAACGATATTTCCCATAACTACTCCTCGAGTTATTCATTTAGCACTGCGTCGATTTTAGACTTGTCACTGATATGAATGTCACATTGCCGTGAATATCTTGTCGATAGAAATACGAGTTTTAACTCGGTCTCTTAAACCACTCAGTTAAAATTAAATGGCTTAAACTCAGTCTTTTAAAAGACTGAGTGACACTTGCGACCACGAATCGGCTCAAACAATCGATATCAACAAATAAGGCCACATAAAATGCGGCCTTATTGGTTTTTCGAGCGTTATCTAGCGCAGATTACTTAACCCGCATGCCAGGCTGTGCGCCTTCATGGGGTTCTAAAATCCACAGGTCGCTGCCACCAGGGCCAGCGGCCAAAACCATGCCTTCTGACATGCCAAAACGCATCTTACGTGGTGCTAAGTTGGCGACCATCACAGTTAGTTTGCCTTCGAGATCTTCTGGCGAATAGGCCGATTTGATCCCTGCAAACACTTGGCGTGTTTCGCCGCCGATGTCGAGCTGCAACTTCAGTAACTTGTCAGCGTCAGCAACATGCTCGGCTTTCACGATACGAGCGATACGCAGGTCGATTTTAGCAAAATCATCAAAGTTGATGGTCTCACTGATAGGATCGTTAACCAGAGGCTCACTGCTAACATTAGATGATTCAACCGTCTTTTCAGGCGCAGCCGTCTTTGGCGCATCGGCCGTGACTTGCAGGTTATCCTTGGAATCGGCAACCATAGCATTGACTTTATCCAGCTCAACACGTTGCATCATGGTTTTGAATGGAGCGATTTCATGACCCGCTAAATCTTGGTTCAATGCATTCCAAGTGAGCGGTAGTTGGAAAAAGGCTTCCACATCTTGGGCTAAACGTGGCAATACAGGTTTTAGATACGTCACGAGAATACGGAACAGATTCAAGGCATTTGAACACACTTGATGAGCCGCTTCCTGTTGATCGTCATGTTTCACCATTTGCCAAGGCGCAGCATCGGCTACAAAACCGTTAGCAATATCCGCCAGTGCCATGATTTCGCGCATCGCTTTGCCGTATTCGCGCGACTCGTAAAATTCGGCGATCACCTCTTGCTTGGCTAGAAACGCTTCAGTCAGGGTGGTGTCGTTAATTTTCGCGAGCTTGCCATCGAAACGTTTAGTGATAAAACCTGCGGTGCGCGAGGCTAAGTTCACTAGCTTACCGACTAAGTCTGAATTCACGCGCTGGGCGAAATCTTCGAGATTTAAATCTAAATCGTCGATACGGCTGCTGAGTTTGGCGGCGTAGTAGTAACGTAAATATTCAGGATCTAAATGATCTAAATAAGTTCGCGCTTTGATGAAAGTGCCTTTGGATTTTGACATCTTAGCGCCGTTGACCGTCACATAGCCGTGGGCATAGACGCTGTTTGGCTGGCGGTAACCAGAGCCGTGTAACATGGCAGGCCAAAACAGACTGTGGAAGTAGACTATGTCTTTACCGATGAAGTGATAAACCTCGGCGGTTGAATCTTTGCCCCAGAATTCCTCAAAGCTCAGCTCAGGGCGTTTGTCACAGAGGTTTTTGAACGAACCCATATAACCGATAGGCGCATCTAGCCAAACGTAGAAATACTTAGCTGGCGCATCAGGAATTTCGAAACCAAAATACGGCGCATCACGGGTGATATCCCATTGCTGCAGACCTTGATCGAACCATTCGTCGAGTTTATTGGCCATCTCGACTTGCAGGGCACCAGAGCGAGTCCACTCTTTTAGCATGCCTTCGAAGGCGGGCAGGTCGAAGAAAAAGTGCTCAGTGTCTTTCATCACTGGTATCGCACCCGATACCGCTGATTTTGGATTGATGAGCTCAGTTGGGCTGTAAGTCGCGCCGCAGGCATCACAGTTATCGCCGTATTGATCCGGTGACTTACACTTAGGACAAGTGCCTTTTACGAAGCGGTCTGGCAAGAACATGGATTTCTCAGGATCGAACAGCTGAGAAATACTCTTGCTCTTGATATAGCCATTCGCACGTAGCTTGAGATAAATATCACTCGCCAGTACGCGGTTTTCATCGCTGTGGGTGCTGTGATAGTTATCGAAGGCGATATTGAAATCGGCAAAATCCTGCTGATGTTCTTTGTTCACTTGGGCAATCATGTCTTCTGGCGCTATGCCTAATTGCTGTGCTTTAAGCATGATTGGCGTGCCATGGGCGTCATCGGCACAAATATAGTGGCACTCATGTCCACGAAGCTTTTGATAACGCGACCAGATATCTGTCTGTATGTATTCCAGCATGTGACCTAAATGTATCGGTCCGTTTGCATAGGGAAGTGCGCTGGTCACGAGAATTTTACGTTGTGAAGTTGCCATCTTGTCTCAAATATCGTGGTGGGCCAAAAATATTGGTAGAGATACTAACCGATTACAGGATGATTTTCATCAAAACCTGAGCCAATTGAGCTAAATCTGCGCTAATGTTTTCTGCATTATCTGGTACACTTGGGCAAATTTATTGGTGGGGGTAATTCTTTTGTCTTCAACTCAAACTGATTATCGTCTGAATGACGATCTTCTCGGGCCAGTTCTGGCTATTCTCGATTCATTTGTTGACCCGTATCTCGCGAAAGGGTTAGTGAGCGCAGGATGCGTAAATAAGCTGGCATTGGAAGGTAAGCGTTTGCAGCTTGGCTTAGTCTATCCATACCCTTGTATGACTCAGTATCGCGACACTGTTATGGCGCTGACGAATAAGTTAGCGGTGCTCGATGCTATTGATGAAGTCGAGTGTGAAATCGATTTTCAACCTAAAGCTTACTCAGCGTTATCTTCTATTGCGCCGATTGCCAATGTGAAGCAAGTGATTGCCGTAGCCTCAGGTAAGGGCGGTGTGGGTAAGTCAACCACAGCGGTGAACTTAGCTTTGGCATTAGCGGCTGAAGGTGCGCAGGTGGGTATTCTCGATGCGGATATTTACGGCCCGTCAGTGCCTATGATGTTAGGTATTCCTAATTTCAGACCGCTTTCCCCCGATGGCAAACATATGACAGCCGCCAGTGCCCATGGTATTGCCGCGCAGTCGATTGGTTTTATGCTCAGTGGTGATGAAGCTGCCGTGTGGCGTGGCCCAATGGCCGCGGGCGCGTTAGCCCAGTTACTGAATGAAACCCAATGGCCAGAACTGGATTATTTAGTCGTTGATATGCCACCAGGCACAGGGGATATTCAGCTCACGTTATCGCAAAAAGTCCCTGTGAGCGGAGCCGTTATCGTGACTACACCGCAGGATATCGCACTGGCCGATGCCAAGAAGGGCATCAATATGTTCCAGAAAGTGAACATTCCTGTGCTGGGTATTGTCGAGAACATGAGTTTCCATTTATGTCCTGAGTGTGGTCATAAAGAACATCCATTTGGAACACACGGCGGCAGTAAAATTGCTGAACGCTATCAAGTTCCACTGTTAGGCGCTTTGCCGCTGCACATCAATATCCGTGAAGCCATGGATAATGGTGCGCCGACCGTCGTTGCCGATCCTGACAGTGAAGTCGCAGCTCTTTATCGGGAAATTGCCCGTAAAGTGGGCGCAGAATTGGCTTTAAAGCAAAGCCAGAAAACAGTTTCTATTAGTGTTTCAGATGACGAGTAAGGTTTAAGGGTATGAATTCTCAGCAGTGTGTCATTATTGCAATTGCTGGCGCGTCAGCATCGGGCAAAAGTTTAATTGCCAAAACGATTTTTGACGAATTGCGCCGCGATTTAGGCACAGATCAAATTGGGGTAATTAATGAAGACGCGTACTATCGCGATCAGAGTCATTTATCCATGGATGAACGGGTATTAACGAATTACGATCATCCAAAAGCGCTGGACCATCAATTGTTGTGCACGCATTTACAGTTGCTCAAGTCTGGCGAAGCTGTTGATATCCCTTGTTATAGCTATACAGAACATACACGCACTGCAGAAACCTTAAAGATGACACCGAAAAAGGTGATCATTTTAGAAGGTATCTTATTGCTGACCGATCCTAAGTTACGTGCGCTGATGGACGCGAGTGTGTTTATGGACACGCCGCTGGACATTTGTTTCCTACGTCGCTTAACCCGTGATGTGGCCGAGCGCGGCCGTACGATGGAATCTGTGATTTCACAGTACAAGAAAACCGTGCGTCCTATGTTCTTACAGTTTATCGAACCCTCGAAACAATACGCCGACATTATCGTTCCCCGTGGCGGCAAAAATCGTATTGCGACCGATATTTTAAAGACTCGTATCCAACATTTACTGGCAAAATAACGACATAAAAACTCAAGGAGTAATAGGCAAGATGCGCTTAACCGATATCGAAATTGAACAGGCCCTTGATAACGGCACTATCGTAATAGAACCTCGCCCAGGCATAGAAGCTATTTCAGGCGTCAGTGTTGATGTGCGCTTAGGTGGACAGTTTCGCGTCTTTAAAGATCATACCGCGCCTTTTATCGACTTGAGTGGTCCAAGTGCTGAGATGCAAGCGGCGCTCGATCGGGTGATGAGTGAGATTATCGAAATCCCCGATGGCGAAGCATTTTTCTTGCATCCTGGCGAATTGGCTTTGGCTGTGACTTACGAGAGCGTAACTTTACCTGCCGACATCGTCGGTTGGCTTGATGGCCGTTCGTCTCTAGCGCGTTTAGGCCTGATGGTACACGTAACGGCGCACCGTATCGATCCGGGTTGGCAAGGTAAAATTGTGCTCGAGTTTTATAACAGCGGCAAGTTGCCTTTAGCTTTGCGTCCACGCATGACTATAGGTGCGCTTAACTTTGAACGCTTAAATCATGCGGTTGCACGTCCTTATAACACCCGTAAGAGTGCCAAGTACAAAGATCAGCAAGAAGCGGTGGCTAGCCGTATCAGTCAGGACTAACACGCGTGTTCTGGGTGAATGGCGCATCGCAGGCAAGTGTCGACCCTTCCGATCGAGGGCTTGCCTACGGTGATGGTCTGTTTGCAACGATGCGAACGGACGCTGAGGGGATTATGTTTTTTGAAGCCCATCAAGCCCGTTTAACCGCAGGCGCCGCAAGGCTTGGATTTCAATGGCAAATGAGTAAAGCATTGCAACAGCAACTGAATACCTTAGCCATTGAATATCCTCATCATTGCATTAAGTTAATCGTTTCCCGTGGTGTTGGTGGTCGTGGCTATACACCGCCAGAAACGGTTAATCCTACCGAAATCGTCTCAGTTCATACTATCCCCGGCCATTATGCTCAGTGGCAGCAACAGGGTATTAGCCTTAAAACTTCGTCGGTACGATTGGGTTTGCAGCCTCTGTTGGCAGGGATGAAGCATTTAAATCGACTCGAACAAGTTTTGATTAAATCGCACTCTTTACCGCAGGGATTTGATGACTGGTTAGTCAAAAATATCGAGGAGAATGTGATTGAATCTTCGATGGCGAATGTGTTTTTTATCAAAGATAATCGCATTATCACGCCTTCATTAGCCCTGTGTGGCGTGGCGGGTGTGATGCGCGAACAGATAATGTTGGCCTTGCTTGAACAGAACATGAATATCGAATGTTTGCCCGTTGGCGCCGAGCGTTTAATCGAATTTGACTCAGCGTTTATCACTAACAGCGTTTTAGGGATTGTGGATGTACTGGCGATAGACTCGCTCAAGTTCACCCGTGCTCCGATTACCGCGCAACTTAGACAGACACTTTCACTCACTCTATGAAAAAAATCATTATTATCGTCAGTTCAACCCTGTTGACCTTGCTAACCTTAGTCTGTTTGGGTGCCTTTTGGGGCTATCAAACAGTTGTCGAATACAGTCAAACGCCGCTGAGCCTCAGCGAGCCTAAAGAGTTGAAGGTTGAGCGCGGCACCAGTGTGAATCAACTGGCACAGCAACTTGCCGATGACGGCGTTATTCAAGATACGTGGAAACTCAAGTGGCTGCTTAAGTTTCGTCCTGAGCTTGCTAAAATTCGCACGGGACTTTATGAAATATCACCTTCACAAACGATTACTGATTTACTCAATGATTTGATCGCCGGCAAAGTAAAAACCTTCAGTTTGACCTTAGTTGAAGGTAAAACTATTGTGGAATGGGAACAACAGCTTACCAGTGCTCCGCATTTACAAATGTCACCAGAAGCATTTGCAGCGGTATTGATGACACAAGGCGATGATTCTGGTTTGCCTGAGGGAAAATTCTTCCCCGACACTTATCATTATACCGCCGAGGCGGATGCTAAAGTCATGCTGACTCAAAGCTATAAAATGATGGAGCAGGAGCTTGCCAAAGCGTGGGCAGAACGGGCGCCAAATTTGCCGTTAAAATCGCCCTATGAAATGCTGATTTTGGCATCGATAGTTGAAAAGGAAACCGGCCAAGCCCATGAGCGTGAGCAAATCGCCGGTGTATTTGTTAATCGTCTTAACCTAGGTATGCGTCTGCAAACCGATCCGACCGTTATTTACGGCATGGGTGATCGCTATAAGGGTAATATCACCCGCAAAGATTTAGTCGAAGAGACGCCTTTTAATACTTATCGTATCTTTGGATTGCCGCCAACGCCGATAGCTGCACCGAGTAAAGCCTCATTGATGGCCGTGTCTAAGCCCGCCAGTGTGAGTTACCTTTATTTTGTATCGCGCAACGATGGCACCCATGTGTTTTCAACCACGCTTGAAGAACACAATCACGCCGTAGACGTCTATCAGCGTAAGATAAAACCAGCGACGCCAGAAAAATCACCAAAGTAAAAATGCAGAGAAAGAAAATCCAATGTCAGTTTTTGCAAAATTTATCGTTATTGAAGGCTTAGAAGGCGCAGGTAAGTCGAGTGCGATTAACCTTATTCGCGACTTTATTGAAAAACATACGGGTAAAGCGCCGATTTGCACCCGCGAACCGGGCGGTACACCATTGGCCGAACGTATCCGTGATTTAGTTAAGATTGCTGATGCGAATGATCCCCTGTGTGATGAGGCCGAGTGTTTACTCATTTATGCTGCCAGAGCTCAGTTAGTTGCTAATGTCATAAAGCCCGCGCTTGCGCAAGGGCAATGGGTATTGGGTGATAGACACAATCTATCGTCATTAGCTTATCAAGGTGGTGGCAGAGGTTTAATGCCGTTAGTGGAAGCGGTGAGCACTGCAACACTAAAGGGATTTAAACCCGATCTTACTTTGTACTTAGATTTAGATCCTAAGCTTGGGCTTACCCGTGCAGCTAAACGTGGTGAGCTTGATAGAATTGAGCAACAAGCGATTGATTTCTTTGAGCGAGCACGCGCTACATATCTCAAACTTGCCAGCGAAGATGACAGTATCGTAGTTATAGACGCGAGCCAAACTATGGCCGAAGTGCACAAAGATATCTTAGCCGTGCTTCAGGCGATGGTATGGTAGCCGAGTCCGGATTTACGGCTGAGCAATTACCTTGGCTCGAAGGGCCAAGACAGGCATTTTTAGCTCAATTAGCGCGTCAAAAAATACCTCACGCACAACTCGTTGGCATTGATTCAGCCTATGGCGGTGAGTTGCTGAGTGTGTTTATGGCGCGCGCGGCTATGTGTTTGCAGCCAACGCCTGTGGGCGCGTGCGGTTTTTGTAAGTCTTGTCAGCTCTATGATGCGGGCAATCATCCTGATTTTTATCATATCGCCGCCGATGGCAATCAAATTAAAGTCGATCAAATTCGTGAGCTGTGTACGCGTCTGACAGCCACCGCACAGCAAAGTGGCAGGCGTGTAGCGATTATCCACCACAGCGAGCGTCTTAACTCCGCTGCCGCGAACGCACTCCTTAAAACCCTTGAGGAGCCAGGTAAAGACACCTTACTGATTTTGCAGTCGGATACGCCTGCACGTTTGATGGCGACGGTTAGCAGTCGTTGTCAACGCATTCCCTTTGTCGTTCCGAGTCGAGAGGTCATCAAAAACTGGCTTGCCCAGCGATGTGGTATTCAAGAGGATGTAACTTGGTGTTTGAGTGTCGTGGGTGGGCCGTTAAAGTTGGCTGAGAGCTTGCAGTGTGAGGGTAGCCAACAGAGTCGGTATCAATCCTTGCTACAATTACGCAAAGATTGGGCACAAAGTTTGTCGTCTGGTCATCTGTGTGCTAGTTTGTTAATAATAAGTGAACAACAAATAATTGATGTTCTTAAGGTTTTGTACCTACTTATACGACAGGTTTTACTGAAAAATAGCCATCAAGATGCGTTTGTTCATGCGCAACTCGGGAATTTGGCGGCTAAGATCATGGGAATGTGTCATAGCTTAAGCACAATGCCGAGCGTCAATTATTTGGCCCTGTGTCAAAGTTATGTCTTAGAATATAGAGAGATAACAAATAAGTAATATGCCATGGTAGATCTCGTCGTTAATTTTGATACCTTACATCAGTTATATCGTGCCTATATGCCTTTTATTAAGCCGGCAGGATTATTTATTGCGACCAGTGAAAGTCATTATCTTGGCCAACCGCTGACGATTGCGTATCGTTTACCCGGCGCAACCCTCACTAATGAATTTCGTGGTGTTGTGGTGTGGATTAATCCCTTAGGAGCGTCGGGTGGCCGCCCTGTGGGGATTGGCATTAAAATTATTTCTGAGCCAGATAGCCATAAACACCATATCGAAAAGTTACTGTCTCGCGAACTCGCCTCTGGCGATTTAACCTGTACTATGTAGGTTAGCCTGCATTATTGCTCTGGTTTAAACGTCTGCTCACTGCCTAAACTGGCTATTTACTTCTGTTGAATTTGACCTCGATCCCTTGGCTGGGTATCCTTGTCGTCCTTTGTTACTCTGCTTGGAAATCCTTGTGCTTATTGATTCACACTGCCATCTCGATCGCCTCAAAGCGGCGCCTGATCAACAAACCTTAGAACAGATTCTTGCTAATGCTAAAGCCCGTGGCGTGGACTATATGTTGTGCGTGAATGTACGCCAGCAGGGATTTGAATCGATGCGAGATAAAGTTGCAGCCTTCGAACAGGTATTTTTGTCATCGGGTGTGCATCCATTAGACGTTAAAGAAGGCCTCGATGTTGAGCAAATCCGCCGCTTTGCCACCGATCCTAAAGTGGTCGCTATTGGTGAAACGGGGTTAGATTATTTTTATGCAGACGACACTAAGCTGTTGCAACAGCAATGTTTTGAGCAGCAGATTGCCCTTGCGGTAGAAGTGAATAAGCCTTTAATTGTCCATACCCGGGATGCACGTGAAGATACGATCAATATGCTTAAGCAGGGTAACGCGGATAACGTCGGCGGCGTGCTGCATTGCTTTACCGAGAACTGGGAGATGGCGAAAGCGGCGATTGATCTCGGCTTTTATATTTCGGTTTCAGGCATAGTCACTTTTAAAAATGCGGGTGATCTGCGAACCGTTATCCGTAAAGTGCCTCAGGATCGTCTGCTAGTTGAAACTGATTCGCCTTATTTGGCGCCGATCCCACACCGTGGACAAGAGAATCAGCCTGCCTATGTGCGCGATGTGGCTGAGTTTGTGGCAGAGCTTAGAGGTGAGCGTTATGAAGATCTTGCTGAATACACCAGCAATAACTTCTTTAATTTATTCAAAGATGCAGCGCGTTTAGTTGGCCGTTAGCAGCAAGTGCTTTGACCCACGTTATGCGATTGCGTGATTGTTAGCGTACAGGCATAAAAAAAGGCCCAAAACGATTAAAGCTGTTTGGGCCTAGGGGAATGGCTCATTGAAGAGCCGTGCGCTACAGGTGAAAGCGCCATGCAGTGCGCTTTACAATAGACTCAGTGTAGCCGAGCTTTTGTCTTACAGTCGCGCTCACTTTCCCCTTTTTTAGGTTATTTATCGCTAAAAAATAGCGAAATTATAACGATTTCGTCTGTTCTGGTAGCAGTAACACTTTATCTTTCACTAAGTCTCTGGGTAGGTTGTTTTTTAACTTATTGCCTAAATGTTTCGCCATGCCTAATGGTGCACCGCCATAACAGACGATCACTTCACCTTGAGCTTTCACTGCGGTGTTTAGGGCAATATCTCGCCCCATCAAATACTCTTTCGCTTCAACATCGCTCACATCGACTGTTTTTGAGGTTGGGCTGAGTTGTTTTCCTGCTAATGCAATAATCGCTTCATGGCGGACTTTAAAGCCGTGTTTACTGTTATCGGCGAGTTTAATGCCAATACGCTGAAAGCGCATACGGCCGATAAAAGCGTTGAATTCATGCGGAAATAGCCAGAATTCATCATCGCGAACCATGATGAGTTCGTCCGGTAAGCTGATGCCTAAATCCTGCTGAAAATAGTCTTTGATCCCTTGGGCTTGTTTTGCTGATGCGGGCGTGAAGGGAAAGTTTTTCTGTAGTTTAGGCTCTGGTTGTAAACGCGGCACTGAGGCGGTTTTTGTCAATTTAGCGACAAAGAAACCTTCACTGTCGTAAATCTGTGGCCAGACATGTAAGAAGCCTTCGGGCGTTGTAGCTCGATCTGCACCATCAAATAAATCGCTTAAGGATTCAAATTGCACCGCATCGCCGTAGACTTGTTTTAAATACTCGCACACGCCTTGGTTTTCGAGGCGGTTTAAGGTGCAGGTTGAGTAGACCAAACTGCCACCGGGTTTCAGGGCGAGAAACGCCGATTCGATTAAGGCTTTTTGGGTTTCGCTAATCGCCAGCACATCGTCTAGGCTCCAGTGTTTTAGAGCATCGGCGTCTTTACGCACTGTGCCTTCACCGCCACAGGGCGCATCGATAAGCACGGCATCAAAACTTTCGTACAGGTATTCGCCAAATACACGGCCATCGAAATGGGTGAGGGCACAGTGGCTCGCGCCCATGCGCAGCACATTGGCGTGCAATACTTTCACGCGGCTCGCCGAATACTCATTAGCCACCAATAAGCCTCGGTTTTGCATCAATGCGGCCATTTGCGTGGTTTTTGAACCCGGCGCGGAGGCGAGATCAAGTACGCACTGCCAATGTGCATTCGGTGTAAAAAGTGCGGTCGGCGGCAACATAGAGCTGGCTTCTTGAATGTAGAATAAGCCTTGGATGTGCTCTAAGGCATTGCCGAGTTGTTCTTCTTCATCGTAACTGATCCAAAATCCGTCTTCACACCAAGGAATAGGATCGAACGTCCAGCCCTTAGGTTGCATCAAGGTCTTAAAGTCGTCACTGCTGATTTTTAAGGTATTGACCCGAATTGAACGTCTAAGCGGCCTGTCGCAGGCGGCAATAAACTCGTCCATGGATAAATGGGCGGGGAGTTCTTGGGTGATTGTATCGATAAAATTTTGATTTAATTGGACCATTGATTTCATTGAACCATAGGAAAATAGACTGTGTATCAACTGGTGCGAGTATATCATAATCCCTTATTGGGTCTGAGATTTTCTCCCGAGCCGCCAAGGCTGCTATTGTGATTTAATGTTTATGCTCTGATGATTTGAGCGATATTGGAATGAGTCGCCATAAAGCTAGCACTCAGTAGCCATGAGCTAATAGAATAAAAACAAATAAAAATAAGGGGATTAGCGTGCTGAATCGTGTGTGGTTGGCTTTTTTTATCACGGCATTGCTTGCAATAGCAGTGCAGTTATTCAATGGACATATAGAAGTATTATCGGCTTCAGTCACGGCTTTATTTGCGAGTGCTAAGCTTGCCGCTGAAATTTCTCTTGGGCTGATTGGCGTGCTTTCTTTGTGGATGGGATTGATGCAGGTAGGGGAAAAGGCTGGCGTTGTCGGCGCTATTGCCTTTGTGTTTGAGCCATTACTGCGCCGTTTGATGCCTGAAGTGCCCAAGGGGCATCCGGCCTTTGGCAGTATCACGATGAATTTAACAGCGAATATCTTTGGGTTAGATAATGCTGCCACGCCACTTGGTTTAAAGGCGATGCATGATTTGCAGAGTTTAAATCCGCTAAAAACCGTGGCGACCAATGCGCAAATCTTATTTTTAGTACTCAATACTTCCTCTGTGACCTTAGTGCCTGTGACGGTATTTCTTTACCGTGCCCAGCAAGGTGCCGCTGCGCCTGCGGATATTTTCTTGCCGATTTTACTGGCCACTTCAGCATCGACATTGGCGGGTTTGCTGGTTGTGGCGTTAGTGCAGCGAATTTCATTATTAAACTCAGTGGTGCTCGGTTATGGCGCCTTGATGCTCTCAGGGTTAGTGGCGAGTGGTTTTTATCTGATGACCTTAAGTGCTGATGCCATTGGCACAGTGTCGACGGCAATGGGCAATGGTATTTTGCTGTTATTGGTATTTACCTTCGTGATTGTTGCGGGCATTCGCAAGGTGGCGGTTTATGATGAGTTTATTGAAGGGGCGAAGGCGGGTTTTGCTCAATCTATCCAGTTGATCCCTTATTTACTTGCTATGTTATTAGCGATTGGTTTGCTGCGTGCATCCGGCGCCTTGGATTATCTGTTGCACTTGATTGCCACTGGTGTGCGGATATTAGGTTTCGACACTCGCTTTGTCGATGCAATGCCGACCGCACTGATGAAACCTTTTAGTGGCTCAGGCGCCAGAGCCATGATGCTTGAGACAATGGATCACCACGGAGTAGATTCCTTTGCGGGTCGATTAGCGGCGATTTTTCAGGGTAGCACTGAAACCACTTTCTATGTTCTCGCTGTGTATTTTGGTTCTGTGGGTATTCGCCATGGACGCCACGCCTTAGCTTGCGGTTTAACTGCGGACTTTGCGGGTATCAGCGCCGCGATTGCTGTTTGTTATTGGTTTTATGGTTAACAGGATGGCAAGTGTCTTGAGCACCCTAGAATGTGCCAATAACAGTTCGAGAAGCTAAAAATAAATCAGGCGCATTATGCGCCTGATTTATTTATAAGAGCTATTAGTGCGTTGGTGTAAGTATTTTGATGAAAAGAATTACTGGGCGGGCGCCCATTGCTGCCATTCGTTTTCGGCTTTGTGTTGCAATCTTAATACTGTTCCTGCTGCTAAACGATTATCCCCTTGAGTAGTGTCCTTAGTCGCCACATTGATGCCGCCAGCGAGTAAGGTTTCCAGTGAGCCCGCTTCGATTTGTGCACCTGAAAAGAGGCCAACATCGACTTTAATCCCTGAGGCATCCCAGAATTGACTGCTTTGATTCACTAAGTGACTGTACTGCGGCTCAATATGGGCCTGCATCAATACACTATTACCCTGTGTCGATAGGCTATAACCGTCGATTTGACCGACTTTAATCCCTCGGAAGAAGATCGGTGTGCCGACTTTCATTGAGCCTAGGCTAGTATCTTCTAGAATGAATTTCAGCGCATCTTCGGCAACGTTGGCATAACTGCTAGCGGCGAGGTTGGCAACAAACTGGGTCGCTTTTTGACTGCCTTTACCCGGTAAGACTCCTATGTAAGGACCTGTGATCAGCGTTTCTGGCGCTTTGATCCCCGCCAGAGAAATTTGTGCATCCACTAAATGATATTCACAGTCACTGCGGCTGAAATGTTCGGCATACTCCCCGTAGAGATATGCGCTAGCTGTGAGTGTATTGAGATCCGCATTGAGCTTCACTTGCGACACTTCACCTACTTGATGACCTTGATAGCGAATCGCGGCCTTGGCCGTCAGTTTGCTGGAGGCGGGTAATGTGAGGCGAATCGCCTGCGCCTGAGTTAATGCCAACTGCTTGCTCTCATAGAGTTTTAACGGGATTGTATTGCTCACTTTGTCATTGCTATCAAGCAGTCCCAGACTGATGCTGCCCTTTAATGCCCCTTGTAGAGGGGCAACGGTGACATCAATACCGGCAAGACTGGCACTGATATCCACGGCGCTGTTACGCCAGAATACTTTTGGCTTTTTCAGCAAGGGTTGAAACTGTTTGTCGATAGCGAGCTTGATAGCAAAGTCTTCGGTTTTGCTTTGCCAGTTCACTGAGTCAACTGTGCCAATTTGCATTTTTTTATAATAAATCGGTGAGCCTTGGCTGACATCGGCGCCATCTTGACTGATTAACGTTAAATGCACTTGCTGCTGACGATCATAAAAAGCTGTCGCGGCATCCACAGAGCTAAAGAGGGTCAGAGCGCTGTTAGCAGCTAAAGGTGTGTCGCTTTGACCTTGGATCAAGCTAACTGCACCTTGAGTGAGCGTTGTAAAATCCCTTGCTTTGACTGAGACACCGTCTAACGATGCGTTTACCGTTAATGCCGACTCAGGCACAAAATAGCTGTCGCTTCGAATTAGACTGGCAAACTCAGGTTGTAGCTCGAGTTGGTATTCCACCGCCGATAAATCTTTGGTTAACTTAACCGCAAGCACTGAACCGATGGGTATTTGCTTGAAGCGAACTTGAGCGCCCGCTGAAATGCCCATGTTTTCGGCTGAGGTTAAGGTCAAGAAACGCTTCTTTGATTGCAGTAAATCAGGCGCTTTGGCTTGTAAGGCAAAGCTGCTTGGTACCGCGCTTTTGGTGTTGATGCCTGGCAGGAAGTTGATCACGCTACCTGTCAGTAAGCGTTCTGGATTCTTAATGCCTGAGAGGGAAATATCAGCGCCTTCAAGCCAAAACACGCCGTCGTTAGTTAACAGTGAACCGTATTGAGGTTCAAATTTAGCCACGGCTGTAACACCATTGGACGTGAGTTGTTTACTTAAAATACTGCCAATGCTCATGCCGCGATAAACGATGCGGGTACCTTTGTCGACACCGTTAGCGTCAGCCATGGTTAGGTTTATTTCTATGCCGCCAAGGGCAGTGGTTTCTGAATCATAAAGCGAAAAAACGTCACCGTTTTTAGCTATGTCTGCTTTATCGTCAGAGCTGAAACTCACGCCGCCAGCCAGAATGGATGCCAAACTCTCTGAACTGACTTTAACTCCAGTTAGTGAAGCATCAATTTTGACGCCAGAAACATTCCAAAAGTGAGAATTTTTCTTCACTAACCGCGCATATTGCTCTTGAATGAAAGCGCTGATAATGACCCTTTGATTGCCATCTAAACGATAGCTGACCACGCTACCCACGGGGATTTGGCGGAAAAATATTGGCGAGCCAACATCGAGCGAACCGAGTTTATCGGAGGTCAATTCGACCATCACACCTTCTGAGCCGATTTGCATCGGCGGCGGTTGGCGTTCTGCTTCAAAAAAGGTCGATGCATTGCCTTTTCCTGGTTGGATAGCAATATAGTTACCCGAAAACAGCGCATCTAAGCCTTCAACACCTGTAATACTTGCTTTAGGTGTGACAAGCCAGAAGAGGGTTTCTTTATTCAAGAAAGGCTTAGCGCGGTAGTCCATCATGACCTTGACATTCACGCCTTTGAGATCTTCATCTATGCCAATGTCTTTCACTTTACCAACAGTCAAACCTTGGTATTTGACTAAGGTTTTACCTACATCAATCCCAGTGGCGCTCGGAAAGTGAATTTGAATTTCAACCCCCGATTCTTTAATGCTCTTAATGCCCAGCCAAGCACCTAATGCCAACGCGACAATAGGAAGCAGCCAAATGGGCGAAAAGAGTTTTTTCTTTACAACTTTCGGCGATTCAATTTGTGTCATCTTGAGGTTCCAATCGATCCCAGAGTAAACGAGTGTCTAAAACTTTTGCGGCTAACTGAGTTAACAGAATAACCAAGGCAAATGCGGTAGCCGCAGGCGCGGGTTTCGCGTCGAGTAATTGTCCCATGTTCACTAATGCCACTGTGATTGAGATGACAAATAAATCGAGCATTGACCAGCGGCCAATCCATTCGATGATGTGAAAACCCACCATCAATTTCTTTTTTGAAATCGGAATGTCAAAGCTGATCGCACACAGATAAATGGATAAGCCGATGATTTTAATCCATGGTACTAAAATACTGGCGGTAAACACTATGATGGCAATAGGCAGCATATCTGAATGCACTAAATGCAAAATGCCTGAAAAAATGGTGTCGTGCCGCACTTGCCCTTGATTGGTCAGCATAGTGATAGGGTAAATGTTGGCTGGCACCAGTAAGATGGCAGCGGTAATCAACAAAGCCCAACTTTTTTGCAGGCTGGAATAGTCTCTGACGTGCAACTCAGTTTCACAGCGCTGACAGTGCGTGAGTTCACTGCTGTTGAGTTGGCGACACACTTTACAGAGACATAGGCCGATATCTTTACCTTGTTGTTTCATATCAGCTATGACCTTCCAATAACGTCCACATATGTTCTAAATCGTATTCTCTTTGTAGAAACAAGGTCACGAGAAACAGCATAGTGAAGCAAAATGTGCCCATACCAAAATAAATGTCCGAAAAATCAGATAGCTGAAATGATGAAACTAAGAAGCTGATCACATAAATTTCCAGCATAGTGAGCTGCGATAAGATACCATGAAATTTTAATAACTGCTTCAATGAGTTACGCCAAAAAAGGCTACTCAACCCCCATTTTACAATTAAAATCTGTGTCAATATCGATAACAGTAATAAGCCTGGACCTATCACAGCTGCGGCAAGTACGGCGACACCTACAACCCAATAGCCTTGGTCAAATACTGCAAATGCCCCTTGGAAAACCGTAGTAGTACGAATACTGCCGAAAAAGTGGATCTCGAGTACGGGTAAAAAATTGGCAGGGAAATAAAACACTAATGCCGAAATACATAGGGCTAACATACCATTCACAGAGCAGTATGGCGTGTCATAAAGTGCAGTGCTGCAACGAGGACAGAGTGCTCTAACGCCGCTTGGCAAGGCACGTTTGCGGACTGCTAAATCGCAGGAGCGGCATAGGGTTACTGAATTTTCTGCTGCGTTTTCATGCATATAAAAATATATATTAGCCTAATAGGAGTAATAACAGCGAGATCGGTGCAAAGTGTCGTGCTAGTTAGCTGTTAAGCCACGTCTAGCGCTTTATAATCTTGGCAACGAAAGTACGCTAATAATATCAGATTAATCAGAACACTTGCATCACAAGTTCAATTTATGTCACTCTAGTTACTGTATATAAAAACAGTGCGAGGGCAGTCATGGCAGTAATAACACAGTTTGTCGTGGTCAGAGAAGGGGTTGAAAAGATGACATTCACATCTAAGAAGGAGGCTGATGCCTACGATAAGATGCTCGATATCGCCGATAACCTTATCCCCTTCATTCAAAAAGCTGATTTGGGTATAGATGAAAGTGTGGGTGAAAAGCTCGCATTCTATTTTGCTAACAATAAAGATGAGCTGACGAACTTGCTTAAAGGCGCCGTTCAGGTTAATAGTACGCCAACGAATCCGCCTGCAGCGAAAAAAGCGGCTAAAAAGACCGAAGCAGCAGAATAAAATTGTTAGGAAATGTAATGAAATCGAAATTTTATGAGTCACTTAACCGTCAAGCCTTGGCCTTGTTGGAAGGGGAAGATGACCTTGTTGCGGCGATGGCGAATTTTTCAGCCTTGCTCAATGATAATTTAACTGAGCTGAACTGGGTGGGATTCTACGTCATGCGTGGCGAACAACTGGTACTAGGCCCGTTTCAAGGTAAAGTGGCTTGTACACGCATTCCGTTAGGAAAAGGTGTGTGTGGTACAGCAGCATTCACTAATCAAACTCAGCGAGTGGCTGATGTCCATCAATTTGATGGTCATATTGCCTGTGATTCTGCCAGTAATTCTGAAATCGTTGTGCCAGTTCGTGCGCAAGGTAACGTGGTTGCCGTGCTCGATATTGATAGTCCTATCTTCGATCGTTTCGATGAAGAAGACCAAAAGGGGCTGGAATTACTGGTTAAAAGTTTTGAAAACTGCCTATTTGATTAATTTGCGTACAATAACGCATAATTCATAGTCGCAATCGGTGGCGTGCGCCTTATAATATGCGCCTGCACGCATTAAGCTGGTTTGATTGGCATGCAATGAATAAGCTTAGTGTTTTGAGCTGACAAAATTTGTTAAGGTATATTTTTTAACTTTAGTAAACGCGGCTAGGATGCTAATTTGTACGTTGACTCAATATTGAGTTTAACGAAGATAAACGACATGTAAGAAGCTGATATATATCACCTCGAATCGATGTCCCTTTTTGACTGTGGAAGTAATGATGGAATCAACAGAAAAGTTGACCGACACCAATGCAATTTTGGCGTATTTGTATGAAACATTTCCTTTGTGCTTTATTGCTGAAGGTGAAACTAAGCCATTAAAAATCGGATTGTTTCAAGATTTGGCTGAAAGGTTGGCTGATGATTCTAAAGTCAGTAAAACTCAGCTCAGAGTTGCCTTGAGACGTTACACCAGCAGCTGGCGCTATTTAAAGTGCGTTAAAGCGGGCGCACAACGCGTAAACCTGGATGGCGAACCTTGCGGCGAGTTAGAGCAAGAGCACATTGATCATGCTCAAGCCATGTTGAAAGAGAGTCAGGATAAGGCCAAAGCGAAACGTGCAGCACTTGCACCTAAGCCTGCGGCGAAGAAAGCACCTAAAAAGGTGGCCGTTCCTCAGCGTCCTAAAACTGAGCGTCCTGCTAAGCCTGCACCAAAAGCTGCAGCGCCAGTCGTAAATTATGTTCAAGCACAATTGACTGATTTAACGAAAAAACAACGCGTCAATGTTAAATTAGGTATGACACCCGTAGCCGGTGTGATTACTGACATTAACAAGGAAGATATTCATGTTCAGCTTGATAGTGGCCTAACGATTAAAGTTAGAGCAGAACATATCCTGCTGTAATCATTTATTAAAACGGAGTAACTTGTTGATGCGAAAACTCACTTTGGCTACCTCGATCGCCACTGTTTTTGTCGGATTCTCGGCTTGGGCCGTACCACCCACGATTCAAATCAGCGAGTTACCCACTCTCAAGCAGGAAGCGCAACATAAGGTTGCGAGCAAAAGGGTAACGGACTTATACACTCGTTCGCACTATCATAGATTCAATCTTGATGACGCCTTTTCTGCGCAAATTTTTGATCGTTATCTACAGCAGTTAGACTATCGCCGCAATGTGTTAACCCAAGCGGATGTCGATAGTTTTAAACCTTATGCAACCCAATTCGATGACATGCTCAGTTCTGGTGAACTTGAGCCTGCCTATAAAATGTTTGATATCGTTCAAAAGCGCCGCTATGAAGGCTTTGTCTATGCTTTATCTCTATTAGACAAAGAGATGGATTTTTCTGCGCCCGGTGATGCCTATGAGTACGACCGCGATGAGGCCGCATGGCCAAAAGACCAGACAGAAATTAATGAGTTATGGCGTCAACGTGTTAAATACGATGCACTAAATCTTAAACTCACAGGTAAGAAATGGCCTGAGATTGTTGATATCCTCCAAAAGCGTTACAACAACGCCATTAAACGGTTGATTCAAACTAACAGTGAAGACGTGTTCCAAGGCGTGATGAATGCCTTCTCCCGTAGCATTGAGCCACATACAAGTTACCTTTCACCACGCAATGCTGAACGTTTCCAAATGGAAATGAACTTGAGCCTTGAAGGCATTGGTGCTCAACTGCAACTTGAAGACGATTACACTGTCATTAAAAGTTTAATTACTGGCGGCCCTGCTGCGGGCAGTGAAAAACTGTCGCCGGAAGACAAGATTGTCGGCGTCGGTCAAGAAGGCGGTGAAATTGTTGATGTAATCGGCTGGCGTTTAGACGACGTGGTCGACCTGATCAAAGGGCCTAAGGGCAGTAAAGTTGTTCTGCAAATTTTACCGAAGAAAGGCGGTTCGAATGCGAAGCCATTCGACGTTACCTTAGTTCGCGACAAAATTCGTCTTGAAGACAGAGCTGCAACCTCTAAGGTGATTGAACCTAAAGACGGTGAGTATGCTAATCGCAAAGTCGGCGTGATCCAAATTCCTGGTTTTTATATGAATTTGTCGCAGGACGTTGAAAAAGAGCTCGTGAAGTTAAACGACGCCAAAGTAGAAGGCATAGTCATCGACCTTAGAGGTAACGGTGGGGGTGCATTAACGGAAGCCGTGCTACTGACGGGACTCTTTATCGATATGGGCCCTGTAGTGCAAATTCGTGATGCCGATGGACGAGTGTCTGCGCATCGTGATAACGACGGTAAAACCAGTTATGCAGGACCATTGACTGTGATGGTTGACCGTTACAGTGCTTCAGCCTCTGAAATTTTTGCTGCCGCATTGCAAGATTATGACCGTGCACTGATCGTCGGTGAGTCGAGTTTTGGGAAAGGCACAGTACAGCAGCATAAGAGCCTAGGCCGTATCTACGACATGTATGAGAAGCCAATTGGCCATGTGCAGTATACGATTCAAAAGTTCTACCGTATTAATGGTGGTAGTACACAGATTAAAGGTGTGACCCCCAACATTGCTTACCCAAGTGCGTTGGAGCCGGGCGAGTACGGTGAAGCTGAAGAGAAAAATGCTTTACCTTGGGATAAAGTGCCTATGGCGCAATATGGCACGCTTAATGATGTTACGCCTGAGTTAGTGACTGGCCTTGAATCTAAGCACCTTAACCGTATAAAAAACAGCGTAGAGTTTGCCTATATCAATCAAGATATTGCCGACTTTAAAAAGCATCACAAAGAGAAAACTGTGTCTCTGGTTGAAAGTGAGCGTATTGCTTCCCGCGAAGCCGATGAGAAAAAAGTCCTCGACAGAACAAACGAGCGTCGAGTCGCCAATGGTTTAGCACCGGTTAAATCAATGGAAGACATTAAAGACGACGCTGAATTGCCAGATGCATTTTTAGACGAAACCGCTTATATCACCTTAGATATGGCTGATGTGCAAAAAATGGCTAA
This sequence comes from Shewanella sp. DW31, assembly GCF_015767295.1. Taxonomy (NCBI): domain Bacteria; kingdom Pseudomonadati; phylum Pseudomonadota; class Gammaproteobacteria; order Alteromonadales; family Shewanellaceae; genus Shewanella; species Shewanella sp. DW31. The sequence continues at coordinate 96,536 of NZ_JADWMP020000004.1, read as the reverse complement.
AACTAGTGCTAAGTAGGCGCTAGTCGAGTCGATTTATCCGATATCAAAACGCGCTTATGGCGCGTTTTTTCTTATTTAGATCAGCGTTAAAGGGATCGCAATGACACAAGCTCAAGCAAAATACTTAAAAGATTATCAAGCGCCACTTTTTACGATAGAGACTATCGATTTAGCTTTTAATTTGGCTGGCAATGAAACCCAAGTGCAGGCGATCAGTCGTATAAAACGCACTTCAAAACATGCACAAGCCTTAGTGTTGGATGGCGAAGATTTGACCGTTGTTTCGCTGACTGTTAATGGTGATGCTGTGCCTTACCATGTTAGTGCAGGTCAATTAGTTCTAGAAACTGAGCTTGATGAGTTTGAGCTGAACATTATCACTAAGCTCGATCCTGGAGCTAATTCGAGTCTTGAAGGGCTCTATATGTCCGATGGTGCCTACTGCACGCAATGCGAGGCAGAGGGCTTTCGACGTATCACTTATTTCCTTGATCGCCCTGATGTATTAGCTAAATACACTGTTCGTATCGAAGCCGATAGCGCCGCATTCCCGTTTTTACTGAGTAACGGTAATTTGATTGATCAAGGTGAGTTAGATGGCGGACGCCATTATGTTTGCTGGCAAGATCCATTTCCAAAACCAGCGTATTTATTTGCCTTAGTCGCTGGCGATTTTGATCTATTGCAAGATGAGTTCATTACTCGCAGTCGCCGTAAAGTGATCCTGCAAGTGTTCGTTGATAAAGGTAATTTACATAAAGCACACCATGCGATGGCATCACTTAAGAAATCCATGGCATGGGATGAGAGCCGTTTTGATCTTGAGTATGATTTAGATATTTACATGATAGTGGCCGTCGACTTTTTCAATATGGGGGCGATGGAAAACAAAGGCTTAAATATCTTTAACACTAAATATGTGCTTGCAGATACCTTAACGGCCACCGACGAGGATTATCACGGCATTGAATCGGTTGTAGGCCATGAGTATTTTCATAATTGGACAGGAAACCGCGTAACGTGCCGCGATTGGTTCCAATTAAGTTTAAAAGAAGGCTTAACGGTTTTTCGCGATCAAGAATTTAGCTCAGATTTAGGCTCTCGTGCTGTGAATCGAATTCATGCAATTAAAGTGATCAAGAATCAGCAATTTGCAGAAGATTCTGGCCCTATGTCCCATCCTATTCGTCCAGAATCTGTCATTGAGATGAATAATTTCTACACTGTGACTGTGTATAACAAGGGCGCTGAAGTCATCCGCATGATGCACACTTTGCTCGGCGAAGAAAAGTTTCAGGCGGGAATGAAACTGTATTTTAAACGCCACGACGGCCAAGCTGTCACCTGTGATGATTTTGTGGCGGCAATGGAAGATGCCAGCGGAGTGGATTTAACCCAGTTCCGTTTATGGTATAGCCAAGCTGGTACGCCGATTGTGACTGCGATTGACAGCTTTGATGCGCAAACGGGCGTTTATCAATTGACCCTTAAACAAAGTCTAGCGAACTGTGCATCACCGCTGCATATTCCGTTTAGCTTAGAGCTCTTAGATGCGAAGGGCCATTCTTTAGTGAATGAAATCCTCAATTTTACTCAAACTGAACAAGTGTTTAGCTTTGATGGACTCACTCATAAACCTGTCGCTTCGTTACTGCAAAACTTTTCCGCGCCCGTCAAATTACAATATCGATTCAATGTGGATCAACTCGTTCACTTGATGCGTTTTGCTAGCAGCGAAGTGGCGCGTTGGGAAGCTTCTGTGACCTTAGTGAGCCAAGCTATTTGGCAAAATGTGGCGAGTTTACAACAGCAACAAGCTATGGCTCTCGATCCCCGTGTGCGCGATAGTTTTAAAGGTGTGTTGTTAGACACTGAGCTTGATCCGGCATTGATCGCCGAAATATTAGCGATACCTACGGCTTCGGCTTTGATTGAGCAAACAGAGAGTGTCGATCTAGATGCGTTAGCTTTAGCACGTGAATTTGTATTAATAGAGCTCGCTTCACATAGTGAAGATGAATTGATTGCGCTATATCGTTCTTTAGTCGCAGTAGAGAGTACGCAGGCAAGAGCCCTTAAAAATCAGTGTTTAACTTGGTTAGCTCGGGTGTCGGATGAGGCAGAGGGGTTAGTGATTTCTCAGTTCGATAACGCCAGTAATATGACGGATTCTCTTGGTGCGTTGACGGCAGCCAATGTTGGGAATTTACCTTGTCGTGATGAACTGATGACGACATTTGAGCTACGTTGGCAGGATACGCCATTGGTGATGGATAAATGGTTTATGTTGCAAGCGACCCGTGATGCAGATGATGTGATTGAGTGTTTGCGTCAGTTGCAGCAACACAAGTGCTTTAGTATGAGCAATCCAAACCGAGTGCGTGCTTTAGTGGGCAGTTTTGCTGCCGGTAATATTTATCAATTCCACCGTAGAGACGGTAAGGGTTATGCTTTCTTAACCGAATGCTTAATGACCCTTAATAAGCTCAATCCGCAGGTTGCGGCCCGTATGGTGACGCCATTGATCCAGTATCATAAATTCGACTTAGGCCGCCAAACCTTGATAAAAGCCTGTTTAGGGCAACTTTTGGCTTTGCCTGACTTATCTAAGGATATGTACGAAAAAGTCTCTAAAGCATTGGCAAAATAGCAGTTTGTAGGAGGAGGGCAGCAGTCTGTGCTGCCCTGATATTATGGAACTGTATTTCAAACTATCGATCAGCTATCGAGATTTCTTACCTTATTATCAAGGGCTTGCCGATAAAGTCGAGGTTCGTGAAACTCAAGGGCGGATTTTGTGGATTAATGGCCGTCATTTTAGGCGTTTTTTAACCGAAAATGGCATTCAAGGCTATTTCAAATTGGTTTTAGATGACAAGGGACAATTTGTTTCATTAAATCGAGTTTAGTCTTAATTTGTTTATCTTTACTTAGAGCAATTACTTTAAACGGTCGGCTGATTACTAAGCTCGCTTTGTGATATTTTATTTTTAAATATGTTAATGAATTATATGATTTTTTAATGTGTTTTTATGTTTCATTCCTATTCTGCTTTTCGCTAATTTAAATCTCTCCTTTTTAGTTATCGGTACAAATGTACCTACATGCTTAATTCTTTAGAAAATTTTCTCTAACTGCGCCTTGCTCAAGGGGATTAATTGCTGTAACAATGATGTTACCTGTGAGCTAACAAGATGTTGGTTGTAATTCCTAAAACAAAGAATCCAGCAGGGTACGGAGAGCTAAAATGAAAATTGTTAAAAATAGTTTTAACAAATCGGCGCTTGCTTTGGGGGTGGCGTCGGCATTGAGTTTGTTAATGATCCCAAGCGTTAATGCAGTATCTTTTAATTGGGGAGAGGTTGAGGGCACATTTGACTCAACTTGGACTGCTGGTGCGAGCTGGCGTGTAGGGGAGCGCGATTGGGAAGGTCAAATTGGTAAGGTTAATCAACCCCAATTCGATTGGTCTAATTACAGCGCATTTGGCAATACTAAATACACTTCTGCTGAGATTTGGGCCCAGCCCGGATCGTATTCCAGTAACAATGACTTAAGTAATTTACTTTATTCTCAAGGCGATACTACATCCGAAATCGTTAAAGGTTTGCATGAATTGTCATTGAAATACAAAAACTACGGTTTATTCGCTCGTGGTATGTATTTCTATGATCGTAAACTCAATGACGGTAATTATGATTTTAATGATCCGATAACGGGCAAAGAGTTTGACCCTTGTGAAGATAACCGTGCTTCAGAAGTTCAATGTAAAGATATTCGCCTACTCGATGCGTTTGTGTATGGCAATTTTGATCTTAACGATGGCGCTAATCCATTATCTATTCGTGTAGGTAATCAAGTGGTGTCATGGGGTGAAAGTACACTGATTGCCCATGGGATCAGTGAAATCAACGCCGTTGACTTGAACATACTTAACGCGCCTGGTGCTGAACTCAAAGAAGCGTTCAGACCTCAAGGTATGGTGTGGGCTTCCCTTGGTTTGACGGATTCATTAACGGTAGAAGCATTCTATCAATATGATTGGCAACCTATTTGGGTACCGACACCGGGTTCTATTTTTGCTACTAACGATTTTGCGGGTTTCGGTGGTTACGCTCAAAACGCTCAGCTTGGGTTTAATGCTAACCCTGACATCAATTTAGACTTTGTGATGCAAGAATACGAGCGTTTAGCGGGCATGATTGCCAGCGGCCAATCTATTCCGACACAGCAATTGGTTTCTATGGCCTTAGCCTACCCAACAAAAGTGACGCTAGTGCAGGATGAGGCAGAGCCAAGTAATGATGGCCAATACGGTATTAAGCTGGGTTATTACGCGCCTTCACTGGGTGAAACCGAATTTGGTTTTTATTTCATGAATTATCATAGCCGTCGTCCTCTTATCAGTGGTACTGCCGCCGATTTTAGCACGGGTGCACTTTTATCTGATCTGGCGACCATAGGTCAAAACTCGGGTAATATTGATCGTGAATTGCTGCTCAATTTGAAGAGTTTCTCTAAGGCGCAAATCGTTTATCCAGAAGATATCAAGCTTTACGGTTTCAGTTTCAATACCCTGGTTGGTGATACCTCTGTCGCGGCTGAAATTGCCCATCGTCAGGATGAACCACTGCAAATCGATGACGTAGAATTGTTGTTTGCCGGTATGCCACAGCAGTTAGCTAACGCTGGTCTTCGTCCAGATCTCGATGGTATTTCACAGATTAAAGATGTTAAGCCGGGTGAAACCGTGGATGGCTTTATCCGTCTTGATACCACTCAGGCGCAGATGACTTTCACCCATTTATTTGGTCCAACGTTAGGTTTAGATAACTTGACTATGTTGGCCGAAGTGGGTGGCGTGTGGATCCATGATATGCCAGGTTTTGATGAGCTACGTCTCAATGGTCCAGGTACGTCACGTTCTGGCGGCAACCCAGATATGCCCGGCATCATTCAAGCCTTGCACAACGGTCCTGAAACTAACCCGTTCCCAACCGACTTTGCTTGGGGATACCGTTTAGTTGGAAAGGCGGATTTCAACAACGTATTTGCTGGGGTCAATATGTCTCCACGGGTGATTTTCTCCCATGACGTTGATGGTATTACACCTGATCCTATGTTCCTGTTCACGGAAGGACGTAAGTCTGTCGCGCTAGGCGTTAACTTCGACTATCAAAACCGTTGGGGTGCAGATATCTCCTATAACAATTTCTTTGGCGGTGTCGGTACGACGAATGCGATGGCAGATCGTGATTATGTTTCATTCAATATCAAGTATTCGATCTAAAAGGACTCAAACAATGAAGAAACTGACGATATTGGCGAGTGCAGTCATGCTGGCGTTCGCAGCGCCAGTCGCTATGGCTAAGATATCAGAAGCTGATGCGGCAAAACTTGGCAATGAACTTACCCCTTTAGGTGCTGAAAAAGCAGGTAATGCTGATGGTTCTATTCCTGCGTGGGATGGTGGTATCACTAAGCCTGTGGCGGGTTATACCAAAGGGATGCATCACCCAGATCCTTTCCCTGAGGATAAGATTGAATTTACTATTACCAATGCTAACAAAGCGCAATATAAAGATTTTTTAACGCCGGGTCAGATGAAGTTGTTCGAACTTTACCCTGATACCTACAAGATGAATGTGTATAAGACTCGCCGTAGCGCCTCTGTACCACAGTTCGTTTACGATGCGACTAAAGTTAACGCGACTCGTGCTGAACTGATTGCACAGGGCAATGGTATTTCTGGTGCGGCTATTGGTATTCCATTCCCGATCCCTGCAAATGGTTTAGAAGCAATTTGGAACCACATTTTGCGTTTTCGTGGTATCGATATCGAAACTTCCCGTAGCCAAGCTGCACCGACAGCCGATGGTAGCTATAGCTTAGTCGAAACGGCTGAGGAAATTCGTTTCGAATATTCTCGTCCAGAAATTACCTTAGATCAGCTTAAAGCCAGCAATACGCTGTTCTACTTTAAGCAAGTGGTGACTCAGCCTGCACGTTTAGCAGGTACAGCCTTATTGGTTAAAGAAACCATGGATCAAGAGGCGCTTCCCCGCCAAGCTTGGACCTATAACACAGGTCAACGTCGAGTACGTAAAGCGCCGAACGTGGCTTTTGATACACCGGGTACAGTGTCAGATGGTCTGCGTACGACAGATGATTTCGATATGTTTAACGGCTCTCCAGTGCGTTACAACTGGGAACTGGTTGGCAAAAAAGAAATTTATATCCCGTACAACGATTACAAACTGCATTCAGATAAGCTGAAATATGACCAAATATTGAAACCTGGTCATGTGAATCCTGAGTATGTTCGTTGGGAAAAACACCGCGTATGGCAAGTGAGGGCGACGCTGAAAGACGGTATGCGCCACATTTATAAAGTGCGCGATATGTACCTTGATGAAGATTCATGGCAAGTGTCAATCGCCGATCTCTACGACAACCGTGATCAGTTGTATCGTGTGGCCGTTGCACATGGCTTGAATTACTACGAAGTACCTGCACAGTGGGATACTTTAGAAGTCTTCCATGATTTGCAATCCCGTCGTTATCTCGCTATGGGCTTAGACAACCAAAGTGGCATGTATAACTTCGATGCCAAACTGACTGAAGCTAACTTTACCCCCGATGCATTGCGTCGTGAAGGTATCCGTTAATAGGCCACGTACAAAGGGGCGCTTAGCGCCCCTCATTAGTTTAAGGAAGTTTGTATGTCGTTTCGCATCCTTCAGTGTGTCGCTGTATTAAGTTTCGGTGGCGCTTTTTTTCCTTCTACGTTATCTGCAACGCCCTCTGATCCGATTTTTTCTCAAGTTCAACCTCTTGCTGCTTCATCTTTGATTTTAGATATTGCCAACGTAGGCGCAGGTTTAGTGGCTGTGGGTGAACGTGGCCATGCTCTGGTGTATGACGGCAGTTGGCATCAAGTGGCAACGCCCGTGAGTTCACAGCTGACCAAAGTCTTTTTTCTCAATGAAAAACGCGGTTGGGCTGTAGGTCATGATGCAACCATTTTACAGACTCAGGATGGTGGCCAAACTTGGCAGCAGCAGATGCATTCGCCCGAGATTGAAAAACCATTCCTCGATGTGGTGTTTTTAGACGAAAACAATGGTATTGCCATTGGTGCTTACGGTTTGTTTTATCGCACCAACGATGGCGGTGCCCAGTGGCGTGAGGAGTTCCATGAGGAGCTCTTAGCAGAAGAAGATGTGGCTTATTTGGCGGAGTTAAAAGGCAGCGATCAATTGGCCTATTTGAGTGCGCGAGCTTCATTATTGCCGCACTTTAATCGTATTTTAACCTTAACCGATGGACGTTTATTATTGGTTGGCGAGCTGGGCTTAGTCGCTGTTTCTGGCGATCAAGGTAAAACATTTACGCGTACCAATTTTGATTACGATGGTTCTATGTTTAACGCCGTAGAAACGAAAAATGCTGTGTATGTGATGGGCCTTCGCGGTCATATATTCAAAGCTGATGTGAGTTTAAGCCAATGGAATCAAATAGAACTGCCGGTGCAATCCTCAATCAACGGTGCCATGGTTGTTTCTGACGACGCGCTATATTTAGTGGGAAATGCGGGGATAGTGATCAAGCTAAATGAGGATGACACTAGCAGTATCGTGACTCGTCGCCAAGGGGAAAACTTAGTGTCTATTGCAAAGGATAATCAAGGGAATATGTGGTTATCCGGCAGCCAAGGGCTGTTTATTCTTAAGCCATAAAATTTTAAAACTACAATAAATAACAGGGCCGAGAAGATGTTAGAAAAACTGGTCAACGGATTTGAGTCATTTTTGTTTCGCAATCGCGCATGGGTCGTCGGCATTTTTGTGTTTTTGACGTTGTTTTTTGGCTATCAGGCCAGTCAACTCAAAATGGATGCGGCTTTTATCAAAAATATTCCACTGCAGCACAGTTATATGCAGACCTACCTGAAACACCAAAAAGATTTTGGTGGTGCCAACAGCATCATGGTGGCGGTTGAGGATACCAGCGGTAATATTTTTAATGCTAACTATTTTGATACCTTAAAAAATGTGCATGATCAGCTGTTTTTTATTCCAGGGGTTGACCGTGCGCAGGTGAAATCAATTTTTTCGCCTTCCACTCGTTTTACTGAAGTCGTTGAGGATGGTTTTGCTGGCGGGCCTGTTATTCCAGCGGATTTTTCAACTTCAGTGTCTGGGTTAGAAACGGTTCGCGATAATATTGAAAAAGCAGGGATTGTCGGCCGATTAATTGCCAACGATTATAGTGCGGCTATGGTGTCGGCTCAATTAATGGATTTTGATCCACAGACGGGTAAACCGCTTGATACCATTGCTTTTGCTGCACAATTAGAAAAAGAGCTTAGGGGCAAGTTCGAAACCGATAAGGTTAAAATTCACATCATAGGTTTCGCCAAAATGGCGGGGGATGTGGCTGATGGTGCTAAGGGTGTATTGCTGTTCTTCGTGATCGCGATTTTGGTCACCGCCATCATGGTTTACCTCTTTTCTAAATCAATCATCTTGACCATGCTGCCACTGGTCTGCAGTTTAACGGCTGTGGTCTGGCAGCTTGGTTTATTGACTGTGATAGGTTTCGGTCTTGATCCTATGTCGATTCTGGTACCGTTTTTAGTCTTCGCCATCGGTGTGAGCCACGGGGTGCAGATCATTAACGCTGTACGGCGTCGAGTGCTCGACGGGCAAACGACAAAAGCGGCTTCGGCGTCGGCATTTCGTAGTTTATTAGTGCCGGGTGGTGTGGCATTATTGTCCGATACTGTTGGTTTTATTACCCTGTTATTTATCGATATTGGGATTATTCGCGAGCTGGCTATTTCTGCCTCGCTCGGTGTGGGCGTGATCATTTTCACTAACCTTATCCTGTTGCCTTTGGTGATTTCTTTTACTGAAATCAAAGTCAATAAACACGCAGAACCGACCGCTGAAGAAGTGCGAACTGAGGCTATTTGGCGCTTCATGGCGCGTTTTGCGACGCCTAAATATGCTGTGGTAGTCATTATTGCCACTGTGGTGTTGTATTTTGTGGGTCTGCAACAAGCCAATCAGATGAAGATTGGTGATCTACAGGGCGGCGCGCCAGCGTTACATCAAGATTCGCGTTATAACCTCGATACCTTCTTCATCACAGATCATTTCTCTATCACCACAGATGTGATGACTGTGATTGTTGAGGCAGCACCTGAAGCCTGTACTTACCACGATGTGCTCACTCAAATTGATCAGTTTGAATGGTTAGTGCGCAATACTCCTGGGGTGGAGTCGACTGTGAGTCTGGCGTCGGTCGCTAAAAAAGTGAATGCTGGCTTCAACGAAGGTAATCCAAGATGGGAAGTGTTGCCGCGTACAACGGCGAGCTTAGTACAGGCTATTGGCCAAATTCCCACGACTTCAGGTTTATTAAATGGCGATTGTTCTGTCATGCCTGTGTATCTGTTTATGAAAGATCACAAGGCCGAAACCATAGAAACTGTGGTCGCTAAGGTCAAAGCCGTCGCCGCGAAAATGGACAACGAGAAGTTGCAGTTTAAACTGGCGTCGGGTCCTGTGGGTGTAATGGCAGCGACTAACGAAGCGGTGGCCGAGGCGCAGTTACCTATGATGATATACGTCTATGGTGCCGTGTTTGTACTCTGCTTAATCAGCTTTAAATCTTTTAAAGCCACTGTGGCGGTCATTATTCCGTTATATGTCGTGTCGACACTGGCACAGGCTTTGATGACTCAGCTCGATATTGGCTTAGCTGTCAGTACCTTACCAGTCATCGCGCTGGGGGTTGGTATTGGTGTGGACTATGGTATTTATATCCTCTCGACTATGTCGTCTAAGCTATCAAATGGTATGCCAGTGCAACAGGCTTACTATGAGGCGTTGGTCGAACGGGGTAGTGCGGTGATCTTTACTGGCCTTACATTGGCGATTGGTGTCAGTACTTGGTTCTTTTCGGCGCTTAAATTCCAAATGGACATGGGAATATTGTTAACATTCATGTTTGTGGTAAATATGCTCGGTGCCATAATTATCCTACCTGCATTGGCCGCCATTTTCTGGCGCCAGCCTAAGTAGAGTCTACAAATGGGGAGCTCAGCTCCCCATTTACTTTTGAATACTTAGTCTGCTTTATCGATTGTTTGGTCATTTGTCATTCCTTGTTTACGCCAATACTGGATTTCAAGAGGATGTACCACTAAAATTTTCCTCGAAATACAGCGGTTTTAGTAATAAACTTCGCGCGACGATCTAGATCACATTAATTTATCTGCGATTGTTAAGCCGAAGCATCCAAATAATGAAAAAAGCGCTGCCATAGACGCTTAAGGAAACAGCAACATGGCCTTGAAAGATGCAATGCCTTCAGTACTACTTGAAAATGTAGTCAGTTTAATTCACGCTAAAGTCCCTAATTCACAAGCCAAGCAAGTTGAACAGTTCGCCACCTGCCTTTATGCCCACATGTCGAAAGACGATCTCAATGCGCGTAATGACAGTGATTTATACGGTGCGGTTCTCAGTTTATGGAACGCCCTGAACAAAACACCAAAAGGTAACACTCATCTGAGAGTGTTCAATCCTAGCCAAGCCAAACACGGCTGGCAATCTACTCACTCGATCATTGAAGTTATCCAACCTGACATGCCATTCTTGGTCGATTCAGTTGGTATGGCATTGAATCGTATGGGTATTACTGCTCACATGATGTTGCACACTCCACTGGCGATTGAGCGTTCAGAAAGTGGTGTGACGAATGTTACTTATCTTAATAAAAGCCCTGAAAGCACTGAGCATGTCGCCGTATTTTTGATTGAAATTGACCGTCAAAGCAGCACGGTCGATATCAAAGCATTAGAGCGCGAAATTCAGTCTGTGCTTGCCGATGTCGCTTCATCAGTCAACGACTGGGAAGTCATGTCTGCCAAGTTGGCTGAGATGATTAAGGAATTGCCAAAACGTCCGTTCCCGGGCGATAAGCAAGAGTTAGAAGAAGCGATTAACTTCCTGACTTACTTGAATAATCATCACTTTACGCTATTAGGTTACCGTCAATACGATTTGAAACGTGTCGAAGGTGACGTTGAGTTAGTGCCTAATATCGCCTCTAGTTTAGGTTTGATGAACAAGCACACTAAAGCACAACCTGAGCAAGGTTTGTTGTTATCTAGCTTCTCCGATAGTGCCCGCAAAGAAGCCTTAGATCACAGCTTACTGATCCTCACTAAGAGCAGCGCTAAGAGCCGTGTGCATCGCCCAGCTTATGTCGATTATATCGGTATTAAGCGTTTCGATAAGAAAGGCAATGTGATTGGCGAAGATAGATTTATCGGTTTATATGCGTCAAACCTATATAACCGCAGCCCACGTGAAATCCCACTGCTGAATGAAAAAGTGCAGCGTGTGTTAGATCGTTCAGGCTTGACCCCACGTTCACACGACTATAAAGCCCTGCTAAACATCCTTGAGAATTTACCTCGTGACGAGCTAATTCAAGCCAATGTTGATGATTTATCGCACATGGCCCATGGCGTGTTAGAAATGCAAGACAGAGACAAGCTGAAACTCTTTGTACGCAAAGATGGCTTTGGCCGTTTCTTATCCTGTTTAGTGTACGTTTCTAAGGATCGTTACAACACTAAACTCCGCCAAGATACTCAACGTATTCTGGCCCAGCACTTTAACAGCAAAGAAGATGTAGAGTTTACGACTTATTTTTCCGAGTCGACGCTAGCCCGCACTCACTACATAGTCAAAGTTGATAACAATAATATGGATGTAGATGTGGCTGCCATAGAGAACAACTTAATAGAAGCGGCACGTTCGTGGGAAGATAAGTTAAGCACTGCGCTTAACAGTGCACTCGGCGAAGAAGCTGGCACTCATCTGACTAAGCGTTATTTCAATGCGTTTGAGCAAAGCTATAAAGAAGACGTATTGCCAAGTTCTGCCGTCGTCGACATGCAACAGCTCGAAGCACTGGATGATGAACACAAGCTCGGCATGTTGTTCTATCAACCGCAGGAAGCGGCGCTGAACGACAATAAAGTGCGTTTAAAGCTATTCCATAAAGATGAGCCTATTCATCTTTCTGATGTGCTGCCAATGCTCGAAAACTTTGGTCTGCGCGTGATCAACGAGCGTCCATATGAAGTTACGACTTCAGACGGTTCTACCTTCTGGATCTTAGACTTCTTGATGACAGTTAAAGTCGTCAACACAGATAACATCGCTGATAGCCAAGACAGATTCCAAACTGCACTGTCACAAGTGTGGCAAAAGAAGTTAGAAGATGATGGCTTCAACCGCATTATTCTGGCATCTGGTTTAACCGGCCGTGAAGTCTCTGTATTGCGCGCTTATGCGAAATACATGCGTCAAATCGATGCAACTTTCAGTCAGTCATATATTGAAGAAACCTTCGGTCGTTACCCACAAATCGCTGATTTGTTGGTGAAGATGTTCATCCGTAAATTTAACCCTAAACTGAAAACTCGTACCCTGGGCAAGTTTTTGGAGCAGATCAATTTACGTTTAGACGAAGTGTCTAGCTTAGATGATGACCGTATTATTCGTCGTTATTTAGACTTGATTAACGCTACTCTGCGTACAAACTTCTACCAACTGGATGCCAAAGGCGAATCTAAGAGTTATATCTCGTTTAAATTCATGCCTTCACTGATCCCTGAAATGCCACGTCCACTGCCGAAATTCGAAATATTCGTTTATTCGCCACGGGTTGAAGGTGTGCATTTACGTTACGGTAAAGTGGCTCGTGGTGGTCTGCGTTGGTCAGATCGCCGTGAAGACTTCCGTACCGAAGTATTAGGTTTGGTAAAAGCACAGCAAGTGAAAAACACTGTGATTGTGCCTGTGGGTGCTAAAGGTGGCTTTGTTTGTAAACAATTGCCAACTGAAGGCGGCCGTGAAGCTTTCTTCACCGAAGGTCAAGAATGTTACCGCATCTTTATCCGTGCCTTGCTCGATATTACCGATAACATTTTGAACGGTGAAATCGTCCATCCATTGGATGTGGTTCGTCACGATGAAGATGACCCATATTTAGTGGTAGCAGCCGATAAAGGCACAGCGACATTCTCTGATATCGCGAACTCGATTTCCCTCGAATACCGCTTCTGGCTCGGTGATGCATTCGCATCGGGTGGCAGCAACGGTTATGACCATAAGAAAATGGGTATCACGGCCAAAGGCGGCTGGGAATCGGTTAAGCGTCATTTCCGCGAAGTCGGTATTGATTGCCAAACTACAGACTTTACCTGTTTAGGTATAGGTGACATGGCGGGCGACGTATTCGGTAACGGTATGTTGTTGTCTAAGCACACTAAACTGGTTGCAGCCTTTAACCACATGCATATCTTTATCGATCCAAATCCTGATACGGCATTAAGTTATGATGAACGGGCGCGTTTATTCGCTCTGCCACGTTCAAGCTGGGAAGACTACAGCAGCAAGTTGATTTCTAAAGGTGGCGGTATTTTCCTCCGTTCATCTAAATCCATTCCATTATCGGCAGAGATGAAGCAAATGTTGGCCACAGAGAAAACCTCTATGACCCCAACTGAGCTGATGAAAGAACTGCTGAAAATGCCAGTGGATTTGATCTGGAACGGCGGTATCGGTACGTATGTGAAATCTTCACGGGAAACCCACGCTGAAGTCGGCGATCGTGCCAACGATGCTCTACGTGTCAACGGTGGCGAACTACGCGCTAAGATAGTCGGTGAGGGCGGTAACTTAGGTTGTACTCAGTTAGGTCGTATTGAATATGCGTCTAATGGCGGTCGCATCAACACTGACTTCGTCGATAACGTTGGTGGTGTGGACTGTTCAGACAACGAAGTGAACATCAAGATTTTGCTGAACGCTATGGTGACTGAAGGTGAACTGACGCTTAAGCAGCGTAACCGTTTACTGGAAGAAATGACTGAAGAAGTCGGCCAAATCGTACTGCAAGACTGTAAAGATCAAACTCGTACTATCTCTGTGACTCAAGTGCGCGGTGCTGAGCAGTTAAAAGAGCAGATCCGCTTTATCCAGTACCTCGAAAAAGAAGGCAAGTTAGACAGAGCGTTAGAGTTCTTACCGTCTGACGATGAGCTAGCTGAACGTTTAGCCAGTGGTCGTGCATTAACGCGCCCAGAGCTATCAGTATTGGTTGCTTATGCGAAAATGGTACTGAAAGAGCAATTAGTGACGCCAGAAATCACTGAAGATACTCTGTTAAGCCAACTGCTTATCGCGTATTTCCCGAAAAAACTTCAGGAAAAATACAGCGACAAAATGGCAACCCATCCACTGCGTGGCGAAATCATTGCGACCTCACTCGCCAATGAACTCGTCAACGACATGGGCTTGAATTTTGTTCAACGTATGCAAGATGAGACTGGTGCCTCAGTTGCCGACGCGGCAATTTGTTACACTATGGCTCGCGAAGTATTTGGTTTAGCTGAATTAACTAAATCGATCACTGACTTAAACGGCATAGTTCCGGCTGTGGTTCAAGGTGAAATGCTGCATCAGTTACGCCGCAATATGCGTCGTGCTAGCCGCTGGTTCCTACGTCACCGTAACCGCTCTTGGAGCATTGAACAAACCGTTGCTTTCTTCAAACCGGTATTTGAACAAATTAAAGATAATGTTCATTTATATCTGGTCGAAGAAGAAGCGAAAGGTATTCAATCTGAGATCAATGCCTTGGTCAAAGAAAACGTACCACAAGCTGTGGCAACGATTGTGGCTAACATGAGCACCTTGTTCTCTGCCTTAGACATTGCCCAAATTGCGCAAACAGAAGATAAGACAGTGGCATTAGTGGCTGAAACTTACTTCAAACTCGGCGCCCGCGTTGAGCTGCACTGGTTCTTAGAACAGATCAGCGCTCAACCTGTAGCGAACCATTGGCAAGCACTGGCTCGTGCCGCCTTTAGGGAAGAGTTAGATTGGCAACAACGTGCATTAAGTTCAGTGGTCTTAAGAACCTGCAGTGCAACCTGTGATGCCGAAAGTGTGATTTCTCAGTGGATTGAGATAAATCAAGGCTTATTGGAAAGATGGTTCCACATGCTAGCTGACTTTAAAACGTCGCAAATCCATGAGTTTGCTAAGTTCTCTGTCGCCCTACGTGAACTTAACCTTCTGATCCTTCATTGCGAAGGCCAAAAGTAAACTTATTATAACAATCAGAAGCCCTGGCGATCGCCGGGGCTTTTTTTAGGTCGAGGAAAGTACATGTTTTATAAAATCGCACAGAAAGTCATGTTTCAGATGGATCCTGAGCGAGCTCACCATCTTGCTATAGGCAGTTTAAAAATGACCGCCAATAGCCCGTTAACGTGTCTATATGGACAAACGATTGCACCCGCTCCTGTCAGCTTTATGGGGTTGACCTTTCCTAACCCAGTGGGACTTGCTGCCGGTATGGACAAGGACGGCGAATCGATTGATGCCTTTCATGCGATGGGATTTGGTCATATTGAAGTGGGTACAGTTACCCCAAGACCACAGCCTGGTAACGATTTACCCCGTCTATTTAGATTAAAGCCTGCCAAAGGCATCATTAATCGCATGGGGTTTAATAATAAGGGTGTCGATAATCTGGTCAAAAATTTGATCGCTAAAAAGACCGATATTATGGTTGGCGTCAATATTGGCAAAAATAAAGACACGCCAGTAGAACAAGGTAAAGACGATTATTTGATCTGCATGGATAAAGTTTATCTCCATGCGGCTTATATTGCGGTGAATATTTCATCACCCAATACCCCAGGATTACGATCGCTACAATATGGCGATCTATTAGATGAATTATTGAGCGCAATTAAAACCAAGCAACTTGAGCTGGCCGAAAAGCATAAAAAATACGTGCCCATCGCGCTTAAAATTGCTCCAGATTTAACCATCGAAGAAATTGAAAATATCGCGCAAGCTTTGATTAAAAACAAATTTGATGGCGCAATTGCGACCAATACCACTTTAACGCGTGATGGTGTTAGCGGTCTTGCCAACGCCAATGAAAGCGGCGGCTTAAGCGGCAAACCCTTAACTGAGCTGTCTACTAAAGTGATTAAGCAATTGGCGATTTGTTTGAAAGGGCAGATCCCGATCATCGGTGTGGGCGGTATTAATAGCGCTGAAGATGCCTTAGCCAAATTTGATGCGGGCGCGACTATGATTCAGATTTATTCAGGTTTTATTTATCAAGGTCCGAAGTTAATTAAAGAAATAGTGAATGCATACCGCTTGAAATAATGATCTTAGGATTAATATAACGATCTAAAATAAGATCTTATTCTTTAACAGCGATCTAAAATGATCCATAGATCGCTGTTAAGATCTTACAATAGATCGACTAAGTAACTGTTAAATAATTTGTATTTTATTATTTTTATTTTGATATTGGATAAAATATCTACTATTATGTCCCAGTGTTCAAATATTGGGTCACCGTTATGTTATTAATGCCGCAAAAAGATTGGCAATGGAAATATAACGATTCGTATGGTGTATTAGGCGTATCGTTAGGTTCCGAGATAGAATTTCTGACGTCTTATAAAGCAAAATTACTCATTCCAGATGCCTTATCAAGCATGGAATTTAATATTGCGCACGCCAAATTCTATATGAACTTACTCGATAGATTACCTAAAACCCTGTCTTTGTCCGATGCTGCAATTGTGCAAATTGCACTCAATGCCACCGCAGCCCATTTTATGCTGACACCGCAAATGCCTAAATCATGGTTTTTTGATACCAGTGATGTCTGTGTTTATAGCGATGTGGGTAAAGTCTTCGAGCTTAAATGCCAAAAGCAAAGAGTGCTCGCCCTCGTGGTTGAAAATACCCTACAGTCCGCGCTAGTGATGTTATTGTCACCTGAATGTGTTTTGTCGGGTGCAAAAACCATGGTGCAGTTTGAAACCATCAAAGTGATGCATAATCGCTTACACCCCCTACGTGCGCAGCGCCACGTGGTTGCGGCATAGCTCATCATTGGTTTTTGATATTAATCACTTACCGATAATTCGTGAGTCTTAGTTTGCTCTATTTGGCCCTGCTTTTAGTATTAAACTCACTACGCAGTCTGGTTTGCCATGGTATTAACTCGTCGACTCGCAGCGAGTCCGTCCTTGGATGCTCGACCGCCCCGTCCATGGGGCGGACGGTCGTCTCGCCAATCACCATGGCGTACCTTTCAGCATTTGCGTAGTCTGTAGATTCAAAAGATTAGAGATTACATTTCACTTTAATTTTATTAGATTTTTCGGTAGAGCGCTAAAATCAAAAAAGAGTTGTGGATATCTGGTCTTTTGTCTTTTTAATAACTTATTTTTGACCGCTTGAGGTAATAGATTTTGAAAACGCGCATGCGCGTTTTTTCTGATGGCATATCTAAAAAAAAGCTGGTAAGTTCCTTCTATTACAGGTAGTTAACCATGCGCATTTTTACTGGTTTAATGAGGTAAACGCGCATGCCCACTATACAAAGGTTATGCAATAGCTAGAGAAATAAAGGAACATTATGTCGACTCCTAAGGTGTTTATATCGTACTCACATGACTCGCAGGAGCATAAAAAGTGGGTTCTAGATTTGGCTACTAGGCTAAGAAATAGCGGCGTAGATGCAATAATTGATCAGTGGGAGTTGCGCCCAGGTGATGATCTTCCGCATTTCATGGAAACGCATCTAGCTAACTCAGATTATGTGGCCATGGTCTGCACTGATAAATATGTAGATAAAGCCAATGCGGGAACTGGTGGGGTAGGCTATGAGAAAATGATAATTACTGCCGACCTCCTTTCTCATATCGATTCAAACAAAGTTGTTCCAGTAATACGGCAATTCGGCACACACAATGTGCCTACATTTCTAAAAACAAAACTGTTCGTCAATTTTTCAAAAGATGGTGATTACGAATTCAGTTTTGATGAGTTAGTTAGAACATTTCATGATGCGCCTCTCTTTGAAAAACCAGAAATCGGCAACAACCCATTTACACCAGTGAGTGAAACACCACCTGAAAAGACAGGTGACCCAATAAGGGAGATAATGAAATACATCGTCGCTGATTTTGAAAATGGCAAAAATTATACGTTCTACAAAAATTTAGTCCAAGTCGTCGATATGTCGCGCATTATGCTTGATATCATCATTGGCGATGCTGTCCGAAAAGGATACATCGCTTTGGATAGAGACGGTGATATCCATTTGCAATCAGAAGGTAAAAAGTACGCTATACAACATAAACTGGTAAATGCATAACAAGGCCATCAACTTCTCACCTTCGAATTTAATGAGACGAATTTAATAAGACACCCATTATTAAATTTGGTTACCCAGTATACGCCGGGTTGATGAGATTAAGCAGAGTCATTGAAGTGACCGTCCGTGACAGGGATGTCATGGTCGAGCCTATAGAGATACTTCTTACTAGGTAACAGGACGGCGTGTCACTGGAATGAGTGTGCTTAATCAAACTCCATCAACAAAAACGCCTGCTACTGCAGGCGTTTTGTTTATATTTATTCGTTTTGCTTTTACGCGCTAGAGCCTTAGAAAGCGGACTACTTTTTAATCCATTTGCCTTTGGCATCTTGTACATAGTTGCCTTTATCTGTGGCGGCTATGGCTTTTTCACCGGCGAGTTTAGCGACGTCGGCAGGGGAGAGTTTGTTCTTCTTGGCAATGGTTTCGTAGTGTGCGCGACGTTTGTTATTTACGTCGTCCATCACGACTTTGGCTTCGGGATTGGCTTGCACTAATCCCAAGTAGCCGTTGGCTTGTTCCCCTAAATAGCCCTGTGATTTAGCTTCTTGAAGTGACATGGCAAAGGCGCTTAGGCTTAAGACGCTGAGGGTTAATAGCAATAATAACTTTGTTTTTAGTCGGATTGATTTCATGGTGATTCCTCAATTCTTATTTAATTAGAACAGCTTATCGTCTGACAGGAGTTGGTCTAATTCCTTATCTACTTTGATCCGTATCTCATGTTCAATTTTCACATTGAGATTGATAACGATAGGTTTATCCGGCGGTTCTATTTTTACTGTGGGCGTACAGCCCTGCAATGAGGCTAGGGCTACCAATGCGATAAGTGCGCTTCGGGTACCTATGCTAATTTGCTGTAATTGAATTATCTTCACTGAGGTTTCCTTGTTACTTCACTGATTTTTCGATTCTGTCCTGCAAGTCATTACCAATTTGCAGACTTCTAAATAATTGCAGCATGTTCTCTTCGTGGGAGTAATTCAAGTGGATAGGGCGTT
Source organism: Shewanella sp. DW31 (assembly GCF_015767295.1). NCBI lineage: Bacteria > Pseudomonadati > Pseudomonadota > Gammaproteobacteria > Alteromonadales > Shewanellaceae > Shewanella > Shewanella sp. DW31. Next base: position 77,238 of record NZ_JADWMP020000004.1, on the reverse strand, counting down.
CAATCCCTTCACCGCGGCCTTTCACTTCGACGAGTAGTTTAGCATCACCGGCTTGGTCCATATCAAAGCTGCTTGATAATTGACTGTATTGTAAGTGTTCTAACGTTGAAAAGACAAAGTCTAGATACGGTTGGGATTGGCGCATCTGCTCAACGGCGGGGTTGCCTGAGATAGCGATGAGGCCGCCGGGTGCGCGCGCGGCTAATTGCCCGCCAGTGATCGACACTTTGCCGTTGATTAAATCGACGGGCAACACGCCATCGAATATGCCGTCGGCATAGATGCCAATTTGCGGTTGAATACGCAGGACCTCTTCTAGACTCATGGCCTGCAGTAACAGATAGGCATGGGATTTATCCTGCAATTTAAGATTAAATTCTGGCAGCAGAAACTGGCCGCTGAGCACTTTGCCTTTGGCGGTCATGGAAACATCGGTGTCACTTAAGCCTGTGAGTTGTTGTATCCAATTGTCGGGCAATTTCTCGGCATCTTTGCCAAGGGCGATATCGGCTTCCACTTCGATATCGGTCAGTGGGAAGCCTGGATCAAATAAGTTAAAGGTCATCAGCGTCTGCGGGCAATTGAGCTTACTGAGGCTGCTAAAATAGCCTTTATCCTGCGGCTTGTTATGAGACTCTTTTTTATAAGATTGCCCCCAAGTGAACTCACATTGCGCTTGCAGTTTTCCCCCCTCAAAAATGATGTCTTTATAAAAGCCTTCAAGTTCTGTCATCGATTGAGTTATTTGCATGGCAAATTGGGTCTGATCGCGCTGTTGGGTTAAATTAAACTGCGCCTGTAATTGGTTATTACCTGTGACATTAAGCTCAGATGGTAAGGGTTGGGTTTGATTGAGCAAGGCCAGCGCCTCGGTCATGCTAGTGTTGACTACCCATTGGCCCGTTAACACTAAAGGATTGTTCGCGGTGGCAAGGTTCAACTTGTGTTGGCTTTGCAGCTCAACTGTGCCCACTTGCCAGTGCTCATCACCAAAGAGCGTGTTATTTTTCCAATCTAAGCTTTGTGCCAGCGTTAACTTGTCCAGCTTAAGTACGGTTTCTTTGCGGCTGCGGCCTTTGCTGCTGAGCTGTTTTTCGATATTTAGCTGACTGGCTTGCCATGCGAGTTGATTACGCCAAGTGGTAGAGAGCAGCGAGTCGAACAGCGCTTCGATATTGGGTTTAAGTTCAAATGACATGGCTTTTTGTAATGCAATCGAGAAACTGCCCGCATTCATATCGGTTTTCGTTATGATGCTAGTGCTAGCATTTTTATCCGCATTAGCCTCAGTGACTACACCATCTGTCACTAAAGTCTGTTTGGTCTGCGAAAAATACAGTTGCTCCAGTGCTAAGGTTAAAGGTGGTATGGCAAGGGTTAACCTGTTTGCGGTATCAGATGTGGGTACTGAGCTTTGCGCTGGACTGACTTTCTGAATGCTAGCGTTTTGAATACCAGAACTCTGAGTATGAGTGCTTTGCTGCGAGCTTATGTTCAGCGGCGCGAGGGCATTTATCGCGATACTACCAAGGCTAAACTCTGCATGTTTAGCCGCATTTTTATTTTGCATGCTAATACGCTTAAGCTCACCCACGGCGAACTCTAGCGTGTTGCCAGTATCTTGTTTTGTTGATTGAGTCAGTTCAGTCGACTCGGTAGCGGCAGTGATGAATTGCCAATCGGTTGAACTTGGCGTCTGAACTAAGTTAAATGTGCCTGCTGTTGTTAACTGACTATTATTCCAGCTAAAGTCCTGCGGTGGATTTGCCCACAATTCAGATAATTGCATTGAGCCTGTTTGCCTCGTACTAAGGCGCCAATCTGTTTTGAAGGACAGTGCTTCGATTGATTTTGTGATTTCAACATTGGCCAAATCGACTTGGGTATCGAGCTTACTGCCTAAGGTCTTAAGCTTCACTCGAGGAAGTTTAATCGCAAGGGGATTAGCTAAGTGCACATCTTGCGGAATTTGAGTCAGCGGGTAATGCAGGGCTTCAGGCAATGTCAGTGCGATTCCCACTGGTGTATCTGTACTTTTGAGCCCCGATAGCAGCTTAGCGATTTGACTCGCTGTCTGATCAGGCACTTGCTCAGTTATCGGTTGAGATACTGGTTCAGATACTGACTGAGATGAAGGTTTAGCCAGCGTCTCATCGAGCAGCTGCATCAATCGTTGTTGCTGCTCTGTATTTGGACTCAGCGCTAAGCTAAAGGGCTCTAGTTTTAGGTCAAGTTCGGCTAAATGCCCTGCAATCTTAAATGCTAACTCAGACTTAGGTGCAAGCTCGGGTTTAGGCGCAAGCTCTAGTGCAGCCAGTTGATTAAAGGTCAGCTTTGGATCGATTAATTGATGCTCACTGATAAGTTCGCCTGAGGTTAAAGTGATACTGCTGTTGGATACCAATTGGCCTTGTAAATCAATTGCTAACGCTTGCCACTCTTTATCAAGCTCAGTTAACGGACTCAGTACACTGTCTTGCGCTTGCCTCAGGCTGATTTGATGCAAGCTCGCAAGCAGCGGCGCGAGCTGGATTTGACTCATGAGTTGCCATTTGTTGGTTTCGAGTATGGCTTTAAGTGTGGCGATGCTTTCGCCTGCGTGACTAAACTCGCTGTTGATTTCCCCCGCGCCGTTGAGGCTCAACTTGTCCATCACCAAACGATAGGCGGATAAATCATTTTGGGTGTTGAGATGCTGGGCTTTGAGAATAAGACTGGTTTTTCCGATATCGATGAGTGGTAATGATTTGATATCTAAGACCAATGCGGGGCCTTGTTCATCGATGGCATTTCGATTGGGTAAAAACAGTGATTGCCCTAACTCGACTTCAATATTACCTGTGGATATTTGGGTGATTTTTTGAGTGAGGTAAGAGGCTTGGCTGAACTGTTTCAGTTCGGCAAAACTCTGTGGCCAGTCAAGTTTTAGCTGAATATTCAAATCATTAAGCTTGATATGGCTATCATGCACCCTCAGATTGGCAGAGGTAATTCGCCAATGTTCTAACTGACTTTGCCCTAATTCAATGTCAATCAGTTCGCTGTCCATACCTGTGAGGGCAAAATTTGCCGCCCGTATGATGAGTTGTTCAGCCTGGGTATTCACAATCCAAACAGTTAACGCCACGCCCGCCAAGATGCCCGTTAAGCTGGTCGCCAATAAGGTTTTTTTTAGGGGGAATTTACGGCGATTTTGCGCAGCAACATGAGTATCCGTTCCAAAATCTAAAGCACCACTGCGAGGGCCTGCAGATATCTGCGTTGCCTCGTGCTGAAGTGCCTTGCTATCAGAGGCATTGCCACGGCTTGGCTTGTTGTGGATTGGCATTGGGTTTGATATTTATCCTTTATTGAAAGAGCCCTGATCAAACTCGTGCTTTAGCAGTGCAAAAATACACGAATGTGTATATTTCATTGGCACTTTTAATTTGTTCGGTTACTTCGGAGCTTTTATATCGCGCACGAGCACCTGAGGCAGTTTAACACTCACGGGCTTAGCTGACTAATGTGAAAGGATCATTGAATAGACAAGCGCCTGCTGTCAATAGTTGAGGTTTTACAGGCTCTTGTACTTCATCTTTTATTCGAGCTAGCGAACTTTTGGTTAACTCACTCTTGGTGAGTGAATTGCGGCTAGCTAAATATCTGGGCGGCGATCACCACAATTCCGCAAAGTGTGGCGAGCATTAAGGCTAACTTTCCGCCCGCAACGCGGTAACCCATCGGCATATTGGCAGCGTCTCGCATCTGGCGCTGTGTCCACACCATGGTCACAGGTAAAAAGATGGCGAGGATCACCAGCGCAATCGCCGCGTAGCCTAGGGCGGCGATAAAACCTTGAGGGTAGAAGAGGGCAAAACCTAAGGGCGGTAAAAAGGTGATAGCCGCGGTTAAGCTTCGACCTGTTGCATTATCTTCTTGCCTTAAGCTTGAGGCCATAAAATCGAACAAACCTAAACTCACCCCTAAAAACGAGGTCGCAAGGGCGAGATCGGCAAATAGACTTATAGCGCTACTTAAGTATTCACTGTGCAGTACGCTCGCCAGTTGATTGATAAAGCTTGATAAACTCTGGTTTTCGAGCAATTGACTTTGGCTTAATACGCCTTGACTGCCCAGTTGCCACAAAAGGTAAATAACTAATGGCAAAGCCGAGCCAAACAACATGATCCTTCGCAGGGCTTTGACTTCAACGCCCAAGTAGCGCACCACTGATGGAATCGAACCGTGAAAACCAAAGGAGGTAAAAATCACCGGAATAGCCGTGATAATTAGGCCTTGGTTGAGCGGGAGTTCGAGCAAATGTGGGCTTTCAACCTGCGGCAGTAACAAGGCCAACATAAGCAATAATGCCAATAGCTTAAGGGCAAATAAACCGCGATTGATGAGATCCACACAGTGGGTTCCCATGCCCACAATGGCGCCAACCAGCAGGGTGAATAGGATTGCACCCGCCTGCGGTGGCAAATTTAGTCCTAGCCAAGTGCTCAGCTTTTGGTTCACTTGCTCGCCGCCGCCAGCAATGTAGGCGGCGCAGAGGGCGTACAGTAAAAACATCAAGGCGCTATTGGCGATCAACTGGCCCTTACGACCCAATAAGCGCTGCGCTAAGTGATTAAGGCTGGCATCGCTGGGGGCGAATTGATGTATTTCCACCATAAGCAGTGCCGTGTAGGCCATCAGCGCCCATAGGATGAGCATAATGGCGGAGGAGGTGCCAAAACCGAGTCCAGCCGATGCGATAGGCAAAGCCAGCATACCCGCGCCGATTGTGGTGCCGGCGATAAGCAGTAAACTGCCGAAAATTTTATTCTGTGTCATAACATGATCTCAAAAGCGTGTCGCAAGAAAAAGAGATAAAGACTTGATCCTAAAGCAACCGTCTTAAAGGATTTTGATGCGATTCAAGCACAAAATGATTTAAGCAAATGAGACAGTGGCGCTCAGCGGATCCGAAAGGATATGGCCACAATGGAAGGTCAGGCGAGGTGCCTTTATACCCAAACAACCTGAAGATGCAGGATTCAGAGGGAGTTTAACGCACTTTAGGCAAGGCGGTTATTTGCAGACCTAGCGGGCTAAGTTAAAAATAACCAACACCGCATAAAGTGCGTTAAAACCCGCCGGGACGGAGCGTCTAGGGTACTCCACTCCCGTGTTGCATCAATTCAAAAGGTGGTCGACATTCTGTCATTGATGCGCCTTGAATTGAAGCCCCCTAGGCGCTCTGAAACTCGTATCTTCAGGTAGCTTGGGTATATCCATTGCGGCTACAGATAGGGAGTATAAAAGGGTGTGAAACACATAAAACTTGCCTTAGCGTGTGTTGAGTAAAAACGGATAAGTGTTTTGATGCCTTGCCTTAATAACCTAACGGCAACGGAGGTTACCATAGGGAACTGAAATGTACTTGTCAACCATTACAACAGTATTTTGATTATTTTTTGTCACAGGATTAAGGCGCAAGATATTCATTGTTTACATTGCGGCAATGGCACTTGAGGGAATCGCGCGATAAAAAATGCCGCCGACTTGATTTAAGCGGGCGGCATTTTTAGCGGTAAAATCGATAGTAAGACATCAGGAACAGTAAGCAGATTATGCTTTGCTCTCTAGCGCCTTTTCATGTCTTGCCAGCAAATTTGCTGTGATGTCACTGAGGCTTAAGTTTTGATCTTCAAGCAATACCAGCAAGTGATAGATAAGATCTGAGGCTTCGTTAACTAGCTCTTCTTTATCGTGGGTCGCAGCGGCAAGGGCGGTTTCAAGACCTTCTTCCCCGACCTTTTGGGCGATACGTTTCGTGCCGCGCGCAAACAAAGACGCCGTGTAGCTGGAATCGGCACTTTGCCCTTTACGCGAGGTGATTAAGCTGGCGAGGTTGTTCAAAAATGGGTGCGCATTGTCATCTAACCAGCAACTTTCGGTGCCTTTGTGGCAGGTTGGGCCGTTGGGGATCACTTGAACTAACAGGCTGTCGTTATCGCAGTCTTTATCAATAGCCACCAATTTTAGCGTATTGCCTGAGATTTCACCCTTAGTCCACAAACGCTGTTTTGAGCGGCTGAAAAAGGTCACATCACCTGTGCTTAAGGTTTTTTCCAGCGCGGCCTTATCCATATAACCGAGCATTAATACCTTGCCCGATAAGTGATTTTGGATCACGGCAGGAATAAGTCCATCCTGTTTGTCCCAATCCAGCTCGCTAAAATCCGATTTAGTGTGTGTTTGCGTTGACATAGTGTTCACTCTTAATTTGTTGATGCTTTTTAGCGACGTATTGTGGTTGCTAGCTCTTACTCATGCTCTTACTGTAGCGGTAGGCGCCATTAGCTCGCTATAAACGATTGACCGCGAGCGGCTAATTGCAATAGCTAGCGCCTAATCGCAATGCCTTCGGCCGCTAAATAGGCTTTTAACTCACCAATGTTGATAATCGCCTTGTGGAATACGCTCGCTGCCAGCGCCGCATCGACCTTGGCTTCAATAAACACATCACGGAAATGCGCCATAGTTCCAGCGCCGCCCGAGGCAATCAAAGGCACGTCGCAGATGGCGCGAACAAGACTTAACTGCTTGATATCATAGCCGCCGCGCACGCCGTCTTGGTTCATCACATTGAGCACGATTTCACCACAACCTCGTTTTTGTACTTCTTCAACCCAGTCTTGGGTAAACCACTGAGTATCCTTAGTCGCCGCTTCATCGCCGGTAAATTGTTTTACCTTATAGCTGTTGCTGGTGGCGTCGAAAAAGGAGTCGATGCCAATCACGATACACTGGCGGCCGAACTCGTCCTGCAGGCGTGAGATTAAACTTGGATCGGTCAAGGCGGGCGAGTTAATCGAAATCTTATCCGCCCCAAAGGCTAATAATTCACGGGCTTGGCTAATGGTTTTAATGCCACCTGCCACGCAGAAGGGAATATCAATCTGCTCCGCCACGCGGCTCACCCAAGATTTATCGACCACACGTTCGTGGGCGCTGGCAGTAATGTCATAAAACACCAGCTCATCGGCGCCTTCTTCGGCATAACGCGCGGCTAAGGGCACGATATCACCGACAATTTCGTGGTTACGAAACTGCACGCCTTTCACTACTTTACCGTCTTTCACATCTAAACAGGGGACTAGTCGTTTGGCCAGCATTGGATTGCCTCCACCACGTTAAACTGATTGATAAGCAAGGCTTTGCCTATAATGATGCCCGCCGCGCCGCTATCACGCACGGCGGCAACATCCTCAAGAGTTGCAATACCGCCGGAGGCTTGCCAAGCGATATCGGGATAACTTGCAGCAATTTCTTGATAAAGCGCGGTATTCGCGCCCGTTAAGGTGCCGTCACGGCTAATATCAGTTACTAGCGCATGCTTTAAGCCGACCGCGCTAAAGGCTTCTACAAGGGATTCTAAACTCTTACCACTGCCACTTTGCCAACCGGATACGGCGACAATTTTCTCGCCGCTTTGGTTGATATTGACATCGAGTGCGAGGCAAATCGCTTCGCTGCCGTATTTGATAAACCATTGTTTGACTAACTCAGGTTCTTTCACCGCCAGTGAGCCAATCACCACGCGTTTTACGCCGATATTTAATAATTCAGTGACTTGTTCTTCTGTCCGAATGCCGCCGCCCACTTGAATATTAGCGTTTAGTCCCGCCACGAGTTGACTAATAAGGAGAGTTTGGCGTTTAGCGGGATCTTTCGCACCTGTTAAATCAACGATATGCAACCACTTCGCGCCTTGAGCCTCGTAGGATTGCAGCTGCGCCAAAGGACTTAAATCAAAGGTGGTCTGCTGGCCGTAATCACCTTGATAGAGGCGGACGACATTGCCATCAATTAAATCAATTGCAGGAATAATCATAAGCTCAGATCCTTGATTGATTTGTTTATAAGTGATTTATTAATAACTAGTTTTTTGATGAGTAATTTATTCATTGGTCAGCCTTCTTTACATCCGCTTGGCCATCAGCAGAGTTGCTTTGCAGCGCTTTGTTCATCAGCGCTTCGTTCATCTGTAACTCGTTCATCTGTAACTCGTTCATCTGTAACTCGTCCATCAGTAAAAAGTTACGCAGAATTTGCGCGCCCACGGCGGCACTTTTTTCGGGGTGGAACTGCACGCCCATAAAGTTGCCTTTGCCGATGGCGGCGCTAAAGCCTTCGCCATAGGAACATTCGGCTAAGGTAAATTCACTCAGCGGCGCGCGGTAACTGTGGACGAAATACACATAACTGCCATCTTCAATACCCGCAAACAGCGGATGAACGCTAGGGCTGTTGGCGCCTTGTGAGTTGGTCGTGAGCTTTAGTTGATTCCAGCCCATGTGCGGCAAAGGCAAGCCTTCAGCTTTGAGTAACTGCGTATCCAGCTCGCAAATGTCGGTCGGGATTATGCCTAAGCACTCGCAATCTTGACCTTTTCCGCCGCGCTCCTTAGAAATTGCCGCCAACATTTGCATGCCAAGGCACACACCCAGCACAGGTTGAGTCAGGCCTTGAATGAGTTCGACCAAGCCTTTTTCATGTAAGGACGCCATGGCGGCACCCGCCGTGCCCACACCCGGCAGTACCACACGTTTTGCCGCTTTGATTTTGGCTTTATCGTCTGTGACCAATACCTTAACGCCTAAACGCTCGAAGGCGAAACGTACTGAGTTTAAGTTGGCACAGCCCGTGTCTATGATGACGGTTTCAGCATCTGGTGATGCATTTGCTGTTAATTGCTGGCCAGCTGTTAATAGAGTGTCTTGTTGCATCCTAACCTCTTAAACCATTTATGCTGATGCCTTAAAGCACGCCTTTGCTCGATGGCAGAATATCGCCTTCAACTTTAACTGCTTGGCGTAGCGCGCGGCCGAGCACTTTAAACAGGGCTTCAACCTTGTGGTGATCGTTATCGCCTTCGGTTGACACATGCAGCGTACAGCGCAGGCCATCGGCAAAGGAGCGGAAGAAGTGCGGCACCATTTCAGTGGCCATTTCGCCGACGTGCTCGCGCTCAAAATCGGCCGAGAACTTGATAAAAGGGCGGCCAGAGATATCCAGCAGGCATTCGCCCTTGGCTTCGTCCATCGGCAGACTAAAGCCGAAACGGGCAATGCCGCGTTTGTCACCGAGCGCTTGGCGCAGGGCATCACCTATGGCTAGCGCAGTGTCTTCGACGCTGTGGTGATCGTCGATTTCTAAATCGCCATCGACTTTCACATCCATTCTAAAATTACCGTGGGTAGCAATTTGATCGAGCATGTGGTCGAAAAAGCCAATGCCAGTGTCGATTTTGCCTTTAACGGGGCTGTCGAGATCCACAGTCACACGAATGTCGGTTTCTTTGGTGGTACGTACGACTGTGGCGGTGCGGCCTTTATTGAGCAGCACATCGGCGATGGCGTTCCAGCCTAAAGTGTCGCGTTGATATTTCAGGCTTTTAATGCCCATGGCATTGCCCAGCTCCACATCCGTTTCGCGATCGCCAATCACCGCCGATTGGGTGAAATCGATGCAACCTTGGGTGAGATAGTCTTTTACTAGCCCCAGCTTAGGTTTACGGCAGCTGCAATTTTCATCATTAAAGTGTGGGCAAATCACCACATCTTCAAAGTTAACCCCTTGGCTTTTGAGGATTTGCATCATCATATTGTGGGGCGCGTCGAAATCTTCCTGCGGGAAAGACGGTGTGCCAAGGCCGTCTTGATTGCTGACCATGACTAAACGAAATCCCGCCTTTTGCAGACGTAGCAAAGCGGGGATCACCTGTGGCTCGAACACTAATTTAGCCAGACAATCGACCTGTTTGTCGGTGACGGGCTCTTCAATCAAGGTGCCATCGCGGTCGATAAACAGAATTTTTTGTGCAACGTTTGGGATAAATTGTGGGTTCATGGCTCTACCTTCAAATTCAATTCGTTTAGCTAATGCTTAAGCTGATTTTACCTTCAGCGCGGCATTCGCTTTTTATTGGTTTTATTAGTTTTTATGTTCAGTTACTTATTATTCGTTTCTGGTGACTGCTCAGTGTGTTGCGATTCAAATAAATTCACTAACACATCGGTATCCGCCTTTGAACTAAAGCTAAAGCGGATAGCCTTGGCAAGCCTTGGGTCTTTGTAGGCGCGGGCGACAACGCCGCTGCCTTGCAGTAACGCCGCGACCTTGGCGACATCATCAAATTCAGCCAGCACATAATTGCCGTTAGGCTTAAGCACGCGGGCGCGCGAATCTGAACTATTCGATTTTGAACAATAAGCGCTGATCGCCGCGGTGAGTCTGGCGCCTTGCTCATTTAATTCAGCAACTTGCACTTTCATCCGCGCAACGCCTGCGTTTGATAGCGCCTGGGTGGCGACTTCACTCACGGGTAGCGGCACAGGATAGGGCGCAATCACGCGCATAATGATTTTGACTACGGCCTCGTTTGCCAGCATAAAACCACAGCGTGCGCCGGCGAGTGCGAAGGCTTTTGACAGGGTGCGCAGTACCACTAGATTCGGATAGCTTTCCAGCAAATCCGCCACACTGTATTCAGGGCAAAACTCAATATAGGCCTCGTCGATGACCACAAGCGCGTCGGGCAAGGCTTTGATTGCTTGCTCGATAATGGCTTTGTCGATCACTGTGCCAGTCGGGTTATTGGGATTGCAGATAAACACCAGTTTTGCGCCGCGAACGTCCTCGGCATAGCTTGTCGGCAAGCCATATTCCGCGCTGAGATTTAATGCTTTAACGCCCACATTAAAGGTGTTCGCGCTGATGGCATACATGCCGTACGTCGGGCCAAAGCAGGCAATGCTGTCGACGCCAGGTATACAAAAGGCGCGAATTAATAGTTCAATTGCTTCATCGGCGCCGCGACTGGCGACTATCTTACGCTCGCTTACACCGCTGTACTCGCTGTAGGCCTTGATAAGCTGCGGCGGTTGGCATTCTGGGTAACGATTCAATTTTGATAAATCGAGCGCTGCGGTATCGACATTATTGAAGGGTGATTCGTTGGCATTGATCCAAATATCACCACGACCGCCCAGTCTGCGGGCACTCTGGTAGGGCGTTAAATCCAGTAACTCAGGGCGCGCTAAACGCTCGGCTAAATTTAGCGGCGCCGATTGCGTTAACGTTGATGGTGTTAACTTTGATGCCGTTAATGCTGTGGGTTCTGCTGTCTTTTCCATGCTGCTCATTTGGCTCATTTTCTTCACTCAGCTCTATTTTTATAAACTTAAGGGCTAATCACTTAAGAGTTATTCACTTAAGTGCTAATCATTTAAGATCTAGGCGGGTCATTTCTCTAGGCTAGCTAAACGTACTGCGACCGCATTTTTGTGCGCATCGAGCAATTCGTTACTGGCTAACGTCATGACTGCTTGCCCCAATCCTATTAAGCCCTTAGCGCTGAGTTCCTGCACGGTAAAGCGGCGGCTAAAGTCGGCTAATGACAGGCTCGACACGGCGCGGCTGTAACCGTAAGTCGGTAGCACGTGGTTGGTGCCACTGGCATAATCGCCAACAGATTCAGGTGTATAAGCGCCTAAAAATACCGAGCCCGCCGCGCGAATGTTTTTCAGTACCTCGCGGGGAAAGCGCGTTTGAATGATCAAGTGCTCAGGCCCATATTGATTGGAAACCTGCGCGGCTTGCTGCATATCGTCCACAACAAAAGTGCGACTGCTGAGGAGCGCCGTTGTAGCTATATCACAACGCGGCAGGGCAGCAAGTTGTCTTGTCAGCGCGTCATTGACGCCATTGGCGATCGCTTGCGAGTCTGTCACTAAAATCACTTGTGAATCAGGGCCGTGCTCCGCTTGCGAAAGCAAATCGGCGGCGATAAATTCGCAATTGGCGTCGCTATCGGCAATCACTAACACCTCAGAAGGACCAGCCGGCATATCGATACACACAGTGCAGCGGCCATCCTGTGACACTAAGCGTTTAGCTTCTGTCACGTAGCGATTACCTGGGCCAAAAATCTTATCGACCGCGGGAATAGTTTCTGTGCCAAAGGCCAGTGCCGCAATGGCCTGCGCGCCACCCACTTGATAAATTTCAGTGATCCCGCAGGCATTGGCGGCATAGATAATGGCATTGTTGATCGGCGGTGGGCTGACCAATACTCTTTGTTCGCAGCCGGCGATCTTGGCGGGCAGGGCGAGCATCATCACGGTAGAAATTAATGGCGCGCTGCCACCGGGGATATATAAACCCACTTTTTCAATCGGTTCGCTACGTAGCTCGCAGCGTACTCCCGCCTCGGTTTCCATATCAATCGGACGAAATTGCTGGGCGCTGTGAAACACATCTATATTCGCCATGGCTTTGGCGATCGCCGCTTTCAGCTCTGGTGATACCCGTGCGCTTGCCGCAGCAATCTCGGCTTCACCCATGCGCAGCTCATCACTTCCTTGTCCATTTAAATTTTTGGTCGCGCTATTGAAGCCATCAAACTTTTGATTAAATTCGGCAATGGCGGCATCACCCCGCGTTGCCACTGCATCGATAATGGCGCGAACGCTTTGCTCTAAGCCGATGTCACCAATTAAAGGCGAGCGTTTCAGCGCCGTTTTTTGCTCGGCGGTTGATAAGGTTGACCAAGTTAGGATTTCCATACATTACCCCATCATTTTTTCGATTGGCATTACCAGAATCGAGCTGGCACCGAGTGCGGTCAGCTGTTCCATAGTATCCCAGAACAAATCTTCGGTACTGACGGCGTGTATAGCAACGCGGTTAGTATCATCATTTAATGGCAATACGGTTGGGTTTTCCGCGCCGGGCAGCAGGGCGACGATTTGATCTAAGGTCTCGGTTGGCGCGTGCAGCAGGATATATTTGCTCTCACGGGCGCGGATAACGCCATTGACGCGGGACAGAATTTTGTCGATGAGTGCTTGTTTAGTCGGTGTTTGGGTTTGGGTCGATTGAATGATGCAGGCCATAGAGCGGTAAATCACTTCGGTTTCGTATAAACCGTTGGCCTCTAAGGTGGCGCCCGTCGACACGAGATCACAAATCCCATCGGCAAGGCCGGCACGCGGGGCGACTTCAACCGAGCCTTTTAACATACAGTCGCGATAAGTTATGCCTTTTTGTTGCATAAAACGGCGCAGAAGGTTCGGATAAGAAGTGGCGATGCGTAATCCTTCTAACGAGGAGGCATCGGCGTAACTGAATTCTGTTGGTACGGCTAACGAAAGGCGACATGATCCGAAATCTAACTGACGCAGTTTGAGACAATCTGCGGGTTTGTTCAGAGTTTGACGCTCGATTTGTTCTTCTTCGAGCACGTTTTCACCTATGATCCCCATATCGACTACGCCGTCCATCACTAGACCTGGGATATCGTCATCACGAACGCGCAGTAAATCGATAGGCATATTGTCAGCATGAGCGATAAGGCGTTGTTCATTAATGGAAAATTTAACACCACAGCTTTTTAGCAGTTGCTGAGAGTCAGTAGAAAGACGGCCAGATTTTTGGATGGCGATGCGTAAACGGTTCGATTCAGTCATAGTGTTATCTCGCTCAAAAGTATCAAAATTAAAAGATTCAAAAAGTGTTGTTTAATCGGTTTAATACGCCTTGCCATTCAATGGGCCCTAGCTAAGAAATCTAGCTAAGTGTTCTAGCTAACGTATTGATAATTTATTAAATATCTAAAGTTGCTTATTTAAATTAAAACCCAAATTAACGCCTAAATGCAAAAACCCCCGGAATTCCTTCCAGGGGTTTATGATCATCTTGAATCAGTCCGCCAGAAGGATATAGTCCTCCGGCAGTGAGCGTCCGAAGGCTACCGCATATGGTGGTGATGGTGGTGGATAGCGTTCAGTAGTGGGCTCATTTTACTCTCTCGGTATTTAACTTTATTGGCTTAACTGCTCGAAATACAGTGAAGCGTTGAATTCGTTGTTACGGACGTCTACCCGTATAAGTGGATTTAAACTAACCGCTTTTATGAGCCTTTGCAACAGCCAATTTGAATTAAATGAGAATATTTATGCGTTTTTGTGAAAGCCAGAGGGTTATCGTTAAATAAAGTTATTGAGCATATTTGTTGGTGGGATGTTGAAAGTGGATGGAAATGTGTTGGAAGTCGTGCAGGGGATTCGTAACTTGAGTTGTGAGCATTTGCTGATATTCATTAATACAGGCTTGCCATGGTGTTCACTCACCGACTCGCAGCTAGTCCTATATGGACACCTCAAATAGATCAACCACTTTTTGAGTAACAGAAAGTAATACTGCGTACGTATATCCGACCTGTTTGTGAGAATCTTTGTTCTCTGGCCTTAATGAGAACCGCGCCTTTGCTGCTTATCGTCCTTTCGGAGTCATATGCTCCTTGTACTCTCTCAGCATCTGCAAAGGCCGGTATTACCTGTTACTTCATTATCTGTAGTCGTGTTTTAAGGTGAGTTTAATACTCGATTTTTACATATTAACAAGGCCGATATTCGCTGCGATGAAACAGCATAGCCCAGATGATCCGTGCCAATTTGTTTGCAATTGCTACTGCCGCTTTCTGTTTACCTCGCCGCTCAATCACCTTTAAGGCCCATACGGAGATCCTGTCATTACTCTTACTTGCATAGCGAATAATCGACCAAGCTCCCTGGATCAGTTGCCGCCGCAGATAGCTGTTACCTCGTTTGGTTATGCCGCCCAATTTCTGTTTCCCCCCCACTGGAAAACTCTTTAGGAACCAGTCCTAAATTTGCAGAAAAATGCCGAGCACCATGATAGCCAGAGCCATCACCGGCAAATGACACCGCGGCAGTGGCAATGATTTCTGCAACGCCTCTTATACCCATCAGTCGCTTGGCATCCGGGTGCGTTCTTGCCTGCAGTTTGATATCTTTTTCCAGCGAACCTATTGCAACGTTGATCGCACGCAACTCTTCCATCAGCTCACGCATGTATTGGCGTGCAATCGTAGTGAGTTGATTACTGGCATCCTCAAGTAATTCCGGCAGCAAAAGATTCAATGGATTACGTCCTTTAGGGAGGGCTATTCCATATTCACTTAGTAAGCCTCTGATTTGATTGGTTAGTGCAGTGCGTATTCTGATCCGGCGCTCGCGAATTCTGTGGGTAATGATGATATCAACCTGCGCTAAGGTTCTCGGCTGGACGAAAATCAGGTTCGGTCTCTGCGCCGCCTCACAGATAGCGAAGGCATCATTGCGATCGTTCTTATTGCCTTTGACAAATGGCTTAACATGCTGAGGCGGGATCAGTTTGACGTCATGCCCGAGAGAAAGTAACTCTCTGCCCCAATAGTTAGAGCCACTGCAGGCTTCCATCGCAATAGTGGCATCAGGGTAAGTACGCAGAAAAGTCAGGAGCTGAGCACGTTTAATCGAACGGTTAAAAACACTCTTGCCTGCTTGATTAACTCCACATACTTGGAAGATATTTTTGCGAGATCAATTCCTATTAGTGTAACTTTCATTTTGGACACCTTTTGTTGTTATTGAACGTGCAAATTCAATATGGCGTAAATGACGCCTACTTCACAAGAGGTGTCCATCCCATCATCCTTGGATGCTCGACCGCCCCGTCCATGGGGCGGACGGTCGTCTCGCTAATCACCATGGCCTACCTTTTTAGCATTAGCATAAACTGTAGGTTTTAAGGAGACACGCAGCACGCTTTTGGACAAAAGTGCGGAAGATCTATTACTCACAATCGTCTAGTTCACATTACGATAAGTATGGCGAAGGTCAAAAAACGTAGACATTGCTGAGGTCAATTCTAACTAGATGGCCAAATTAACCGTACCACTACAAACAATGGGTGGCTTAGAAAAACTTGAACAACATCGATTGTTAGATGTGTTCATTTATGATGAATGTATAAAACGGCGTAGTTTCATCCTCGATTAACTCACGTACTGAATTAAGCTGTAATCGTTTTGATACCGCTTTAAAAAAGCGCAAAGCCAGTTCATTTTCTTTGAACGTAGCGACCAGTATCGGTGTGCTAATCTGCTCAAATATTTGACGGACTACTTCGAGCGCAATCCAACCACCGCGATATTTAGGAAGAATAAAGAGGTCAGCCAGTTCCCAGATAAGCCTTTTTTCATCTTCAACCCATTCTAGTAGAACAAAGCCTACCAATACTTCATTTACCCAAATGAGGTAGGCTTTTGCCTCTTGTGAGTTAACATAGGATTCAAGATCTGAGGCTGTAGAGCCATCATATAACCCATCAATGCCTATATCTTCTTTACTCCAAGATGTTGAATCAAAATAATAAAGTTGGAGCAGACGTTGTAGCGTTGTGGTGTCACTTGTTTTTAAATTGATAAGACTAACGTTTGACATCATTCATCCTGATTACCTGCGTCTTAGTATTGATGCTTGGGCACTGAAACATCCTGTTATCGAGCGTATATACTGGTATAGAGTTTTGCTTTGCTGAGGTAGCTTATTTATTTCAAATGGTTAGTGGCAGGCTGAAATCGACAGAAGTTTGCGAACCGTTACAGCTAGCGCACATGCTTTGGCGGATGCTAGCAAATACCGACGTTTAAATTGGCGTTAATTACGCGGCTAACTTGTAGTCTTATCTCAAATCAGCATAATGCTTCGAGCTGTTAAGCTTAACGCTATTGTTTACGGCAGTGGCATGCGGTACTAACCATTGTTTGTGCTTATAAAGTTTCACTATGCATTCGCTCAGTAATTTATTGTGTGGACTTGCAGTACTGTTTTCACTGACGTTCCTAACACCTTGATAAAGGATTGATTCTCCCTTTGACTCGCTCCCGCCAACCGACATCAAAGCATGTTTCCTCTAAAGAAACTGTCGCTAAGCCTTCTGCTTTAAAAGGCGCCGCTGCGGTGAGTCGACTCGCGTCCGAAGTGCAACGCGCATTTTTGCCCGATGGAGTATTGTCTAAACATATTCAAGGATTTAGTGCGCGAACAAGCCAGATGCAGATGGCACAGGAAGTGAGTGAGGCGATAGCGGCGAAGGGGAATGTAGTAATTGAGGCGGGTACGGGGGTAGGTAAAACCTTTGCGTATTTGATCCCCGCGATATTGAGCGGTAAGCAAGTCATCGTCAGTACGGGCAGTAAAAACTTGCAAGAGCAGTTGTTTTTTAAAGACTTACCCGCGCTGGTCGCCATGTTGGGAATTGAGCCAAAACTGGCGCTGCTAAAGGGGCGTAATAATTATCTGTGCCAGTGGCGACTCGATAAGCAAATGAGCGAGGCGACACATATCGATGCGCGTTTGTTGGATGATTTGTTGAAAATCAATCAGTGGGCGAGCACCTGCAAAGATGGTGATATTGGCGGCTTAACCTCAGTGCCTGAGAATTCTTCGGCGCTGCCGCTTGTGGTCAGCACTAAGGAAAGCTGTATTGGTAAGCGCTGCGATTTTTACGATGCCTGCTTTACCCGCAAGGCGCGCAGCCGTGCTCTGGATGCCAAAATTATTGTGGTTAACCACCATTTATTTTTCGCCGATAGTGTACTGAAAGACACGGGCTTTGCCGAGTTATTACCCGATCCTGATGTGGTGATTTTCGATGAAGCGCATTTATTACCCGATATTTGCGTTAACTATTTTGGCCAGCAATGTTCGAGTCGTACTATCGATGATTTCATTCAAAAGCTACTCGCTATTTATCAGACTGAACTCAGTGATACTGGGCAACTCGCCCAATTTTGCCAGCGTTGCCTCGCTAAATTAAGTGATTGGCATAATCAGTTATATTCCTGCGGTGAATCCGATTGGCGTTTAGTGCTGGGCAATAAAGCGCTCGCGGGGGCGTCATGGGATTTATTAGCGGAATTAACCGCGCTGCAGAATTTATTAATGGCCCATATTGGCCGCAGTGAATTGTTAGATGATATCGCCATTAAGTTGGCGGAGTTGAATAACAAGCTCAGTGTGTTTTTTAACTGCGATAATAATCTGGCGGCCTACAGCATCGAATTTGGTAGTCGCTTTGTGGTGCTGCGAATTTCACCAATCAATATTGCCCGTGAGTGCCAACAGTTATTTGTGCCCGAAACCAGTTGGATATTTACCTCGGCAACTTTGCAGGTTAACCGCAGTCTTGTTCATTTTGCCCGAGAAATGGGTATCGTTGATGCGCAGCAAAGCATTCTCGACAGTCCCTTCGATTATCCCCGCCAAGCGGTATTTTGTGTGCCTAGACAACTTGGGAGCGTGACCAATCAACAGCAAGCGTTAAAGCAGTTGGTGGATGTGTGCGTGCAAGCGATAGATGCGGCACAGGGACGGACTTTTATTTTATTTACCAGCCATAAAATGCTCGAACAAGCGGCGCTGGCATTGCGAACTCGCACTCAGTATCCGCTGCTGGTACAAGGCCAAGCGGGTAAACAGAGTCTGCTGACTAAGTTTCGCCAACTCGGCAATGCGGTATTGCTCGGCACCAGTAGTTTTTGGGAAGGGGTGGATGTGCGCGGTAAATTGTTAAGCTGCGTGATTATCGACAAATTACCTTTTGTGTCGCCCGATGAGCCCCTGTATCGCGCCCGAGCCGACAATGTGAGTCGTCAGGGACTCGATCCTTTTACTGAAGTGTCGTTACCGCAGGCGATTATTGCGCTGAAACAAGGTGTTGGCCGTCTCATTCGCGATGAAAAAGATCGTGGTGTGCTGATCCTTTGCGATAATCGCATTGTGAATCGCTACTATGGCCAAGCTTTTTTAAACTCGCTGCCACCGATGGCGCGCACCCGTGACCTAGAAAAGGCATTGGCATTCTTGAGAACAATCCCCTGAGAGTCGTCTATGGCTTACCTAGCACAATTAAACTTGCCCTATTTGCCTGACATGGGATTCTGAGCTAAGTATTGAGCCGTTACACATATTGTAAGGATATAAAAATGGAGGTAAAAATTGCCACCTGTGAGCAATAGATGGCAAACACCCTTGGAGGTTGGGTCAAGTGGCATCCTGCCTAATGGTTCCATTCAAAATAAATAATTCTTCGGCCTTTGGTTTTAGATTTTTAGTGAATTAATGGCATTCTTTGCAAGCATCTGCTGGTGCTTTTTCTTGATGAGCGATATGGCAATTGGTGCATGTTAAAACGCCATCATGTTTAGTATGAGCTTCGCCTGCGAGTGTTTTCATTTCTCCATGGCATGATACACATTGCTGATTTTCAAAAACATAATCCGCTGAAGGTTTTTTATCTTTATGGCAGGATTCACAGTCAGATCTTTCAGAATGACTGTCGGCAAGTGATACCGCCATTAAATTCGTTGAAAAGCACAGTGCGCACATTAGCATCATCTTTTTAAGCATGTTATTTTCCTTTTTTTATTGTTGGTTAAATCATCATTCTGAAGCGAGTAAATCACATATCTAGCTATGAAATATGTAACTTGAAGTTGGAACTGTATTTTTCTCGCTGTTTTATTAGTGATATAAACGGAAAGATAATATCGCTTTTGCTTGGTGCGTAAGTTTAATAATCGAGATTTTTACACCTCAAGCTTTAGCAGTCTTGCGTGTGTATAATAGTTTTTTAATATGACAAAACCTTGATCGTTATCAAAGGTTAACGGGTGAGTTATTTTTTAGCGTTAAAGTATGATCAAGGTTATATTGCGGAATGTAAAAGACTAATGATTTAAATCTGGATTATGTAATTTATATTTTTGATGTTTATTTAAAAATTCTCTATTTTAGAAAATATATTGATTTTACTTTTTCTGGTCGGATGTGTGATATTCATTTTGGTCTTAAAACAATAGGCGAAGCCAAAACGGGCTTCGCCTATGATGTTTAATGTTGAGTAGCAGAGCTATAGTTACACATTAATTTCTGGCTTGTAGAGCTTAGAAACTTGCAGTTACCCCAGCATAAATACTGCGACTCTTTTGAATATAATCAAGGTCAGTGGCAACTTGGTCACGTTCAGAATCCGTTAGGTTAGTCACGCCAAGCTTCAGTCTAAACATAGGATTAATTTGATAATTCGCACCTATATCGAGCGAGCCATAACCCTCTGATTTGACATTGGCTCGTAAATACTGCTCGCCAGTATAATGGTAGGCGATAAAGGTGGATAAACCATCGAATGCCTGCCATTGCAGTTTCAGGTTATAGCTGTCGTCCGGTGTTAAGGTAAAAGGCGCGCCATTTTGCTTATCTTCGGCATCGGTTTTACTGTAATTACCGTTTAGGCTGAGATCTTGAGTTAAATTGTACCAAGCTTGTAATTCCCAACCAGTGATCTTAGCTTCGTTCACGTTTTGGTAAGTTAATACTGTACCAGGGACTCTATTCCAAGTTTCGGTGATAATTTTATTTTCTACATCGTTATGGAAGTAGGTGATCGAGCCACCAAAATCCGTGGTTTGATATTGGGTCGATAACTCGTAGTTCACTGAGGTTTCGGGTTGAAGATCAGGATTTCCCGCAACGGTACAGGCGCCACGACAAGCGGGGATAATATAATCGGCTTGGGATTGCGCCATATTTGGCGCTTTAAAGGCTTTGCCGCCACCACCTTTAATGACCCATTCAGAGCTTAAGTTATACACCAAATACAAGCGTGGGCTAAATTCGGTGCCGTACACATCGTGGTGATCGACGCGCCCACCTAAGGTGATATTGAGTTCGCCTAAGCTAAATTCATCTTGTAGATACAATGCCGATTGGCTGTCATCTAAGGTGCCATCACCTAAAATATTGCGGCTATTTTCGAGCTGGGTCCAACGGTATTCTGCACCGCTGGTTAACATGTGATCGCCAAGCAGGACAGTGGTTTGACCGTCGAGATTGTGGTTGGTTTGGGTGATATTACCTATCTCGGCGATTAACGCTGAGTCGTCAGTCACCTCAACATTTTCATAGTAATAGCGCAGGCGAGTATCGCCCCAGTTCCAGTGGCCATTATGGGTCAGACCTGAACTTATCCGCTCCGCTTGTTGGTTATTGGTGAGAATCGTGCCGTAGTTATTCCAATCAGACTCGCGTTCATCGTTGGCGTAACTTAAGTCAAATTGCAGATCTTGCTGGTTATCAATCAGCCATTGTAAATTGGCGAGGGCGCTGATTTCATCCCTGTCTTCTAGCGCATCAATAGTGGGTTTTAAGTCCGAGCGCCATGCATCGCGTTTATTGCTGTCGACGATTAAGTTTGCCAGTAATTTATCTTTGATCAGCGCGCCACTACTGTAGAAATTGTACTTAGTGCTATCGCCACCCTTGCCACTGGTAGGTGCATCGTATTGCACGCCAACGCTGGTTTGCCAGTTCTCAGTTGGTTGACGCAGTATGACGTTAACCACACCGCCTAAAGCTTCTGAGCCGTAGAGGGATGACATAGGCCCACGCACAACTTCGATACGTTCAATGGCAGACATAGGAATAGAGGACAAGTCAAAATCGTTGCCATAACCAGAGGTTAATGCTTCGCGGGAGTTAATGCGGCGGCCATTAATCAAGATTAAAGTGTAATCTGAATCCAAACCTCGCAGGCTGATCTCATTGCGGCCATATGGCGTGCCTTCGCTGATGTTCACACCCTGTAAATAACGGACTGCGCTAGCGAGATCGTCTATGACTAGCGCTTCAAGTTCACTGCGGTTAATCACGGACACTGAAGCGGGCGCCGAAAGCTCCGAGTGTTTAGTTTGTGTTGCTGTGATCACCATGCGTTCCATTTCTGGAGTGGTATCTTGCGTATTTGCAGCACTAGCCCATGCTGCAGGTAATAACAAACATAAACCAATAGCGCGCGATAGCTGGCTCAACATAGGTGTCTGTGTTGCATGAGATAGATGCGAGGTTTGGCGAGTGCGACGGATAAAGCGGGGCATATCATTCTTCCTTCGGTAATTTTGGCGAATGATAATTATTCTTAATTATAGCTTCAAGCTTGGATGTCTCTCTTTTGTGTAAAGGCAGTGTAAATTTTTAGTGTTTAATAACAGTGTGATAGTCCGTATATTCGACGTGTTGCTCGCTGGCATGGTCATCTTGATTGAGTGTATTGAGCATAAGGTACTGAGTATGACGATCTGAGTCTGACTGTCGTCGGATAAATCACTAAAAAATAGTGAGAATAATCAGAAACTATCACCGTACAAAACTGCATAACGTAATATGAAGCTATATCAATATGATTAATATGGATATTTTAACTGGCAT
Organism: Shewanella sp. DW31; assembly: GCF_015767295.1. NCBI lineage: Bacteria > Pseudomonadati > Pseudomonadota > Gammaproteobacteria > Alteromonadales > Shewanellaceae > Shewanella > Shewanella sp. DW31. The sequence continues at coordinate 55,087 of NZ_JADWMP020000004.1, read as the reverse complement.
AAGCTTTGCTGGCGATGTGACTTTATGTTTCGTGGTGCATTCATGTTTGTGATGTGAATAGTCGCCATACAAAATGTATTGCCAATATTTACGGAGAGAATATGAATCCAGCATTTTATAGCCTAGCCACAGTCACTGTTTTAACTTTGTCACTCGCCACTACCGAACCTGCTGTTGCCACAGATACGCCAACATTAGCTAAAGCAGCATCGGATAAAACCGTTGATGTTCCACAAACTGACATTGCGCAGCCCGCTGCTGCACTTACAGACACTTTATCTACCCAAATTGCAGCGGTGGATTTTGCTGTGTTCGACAGTTTCAATAAGTGTTCAGCCCCTGCTGAGCTCAAGAAACACGCGGCGTTTTTCACTGAAGATGTAGAGTTTTACCACGATACTGGTGGCGTTACTTGGAACCGCAAGGACATGATCGCCAACACCGAAAAATATGCTTGTGGCCATTACCGCCGCGAGTTAGTTGCGGGCACGATGAAAGTGTTTCCGGTGAAAGAGTTTGGTGCGATAGAGCAAGGCGTTCATCGTTTTTGCAGCTTTGAAACTGGTAGCTGTGATGGCCTAGCCGACTTTGTCATTGTGTGGCGCAAACAGAACGAACAGTGGAAAGCTACCCGAGTGCTGAGTTATGGGCACAGAACCGCCGAGGCCAAAACGGACTAAACCACTCAACCAAAGTTAGCTTTTAACAAAAAACGAGTCTTTAACAAAAAGCTAGTCTCTAACAAAATGCAGTAGTCGATTATTGGCGGGCATAGCCACATCTTGCTTCAGCGTTAAGCCTTGCTCGCTAGCTAAACTGCAAATCCATTCAATATCGCGAATGCCGCTGGCGGGATCGCGCTGTTTTAAAAAGGCATCAAACTGGCGATTGCTGTCACTGCTAAATTCGCCTTGGTAGTTAAAGGGGCCGTAAATGCACAGGGTCTTGAGTTGGGGGAGATACAGACCAAGGCCAGTAAAAAATGCTTCAACCATATTTTTGCTCATAATATGCAAAGTGTTTGCAGTAAATACGCCATCAATATCAAATGTTAATCCCTTCACCGGCCATGGTGCGGTAACATCAAGGGTAAGTGGTAAGCGTAGGTTTGCCGCTGCATTGGGTCGCTTGCCTTCATGCATACACCTTGCGGTAATGACCTCAATATATTCAGCCTGATCGCTGGTTTGCCAGATTAAATGGGGAAGATTTGCTGCAAAATACACAGCATGTTGCGCTGTGCCACTGCCGATTTCGAGTACATGTTGGTTGAGTGAGAATGCTTGTGTTAATACCGCTAAAATCGGCGCTTTGTTGTTTTCGCACGCTTGGGAAAACGGCAGTTGGCTAAGTGGCTGGACAATTGGCAATCGTGGCATAATGGACTCTAGGTTGCTGAGATAAAAAGAGGATGACGCCGCACAAGCCTATCTTAAACCAGCAAAAAGTATAAGGCTTAAAAGAGAAAATGAGCCGCGCCTTAACATTCGGAGTCTCTATCTTAGATAACTTAATCTTAGGTATCTTAATCTTAGGTGCCTTAATTTTAGTGCCTTAATTTTAGTGCCTTAATTTTAGTGCCTTAATTTTAGGTACCGCCATTTCAGAAGCTTCCATCTCAAGCACCTCCATTTCAGGTTCTTCAAGAAGGAGCCTGCAGTCAGCTCAACTCCCTTTGTCCTGCAAATAGTTATCGCAATTCACTGTTGACCTCGATCTTAACTTAGATATACTCACAAATTCTGAACGCTTGTAAAAAATATAAAACAACGTCGGTATAATGCCGCGTTAAAACGAGTGTCCAAAACTAAGTGTCCAGAAGAACTGAGAGCCCAGAACTAAGACTTAACACTCACTTTCAGCTTTCAACTTTCAACAGTTAATTTTCAACAGTTAACTTCCAACATCAAGGAATGACCATGTCAGCAGAGCGTTGCGCCTCCTACTACAATGCCACCATTGACCAAGAGTCAGATTATCCTGCGCTTGAAGGCGACATTCGAGTCGATGTGGCGATTGTCGGTGGCGGTTTTACCGGCGTGGCAACGGCGTTAGAGTTATCCGAGAAGGGCTACAAAGTCGCGCTGATTGAGGCCAATAAAATTGCGTGGGGCGCGACCGGACGCAACGGTGGGCAGGTGACGGGCAGTTTGTCCGGCGATGTTGAGATGACAAAACAGCTGCGCCGCCAAATCGGCCATGAGGCCGAAGATTATGTGTGGAATATGCGTTGGCGCGGCCACGATATAATTAAAAATCGGGTGGCCAAGTACGGCATAAACTGTGATTTAAAGTTTGGTCATATCCAAACCGCTTACCAGCCAAAGCATATGCAAGAGCTTAGTGCGATGCATGATGAGGCGCAGCGCCGCGGCATGGGGGAATTTATGACGCTGGTATCCGCCGATGAAATGCCCGCATATTTAGGCTCGCCCTTGTATCACGGTGGCTTAGTCAATCGGCGCAATATGCATTTACACTCTGTTAATCTATGCCTTGGTGAAACCCGCGCCGCAGCAGGTCTTGGGGCATTAATCTTTGAACACTCGCCCGTACTCGATATTGAAGAAGGTGATGTGGCGACTGTTATCACTGCCAAGGGAAAAGTGCGCGCCAACAGTGTGCTGATCGCCGGTAATGCTTACCATAAACTCGCCCGTCCAAAACTGCGCGGTATGTTATTTCCTGCGTCCTTAGGCAATTGCGCCACTGCGATTCTGCCCGATGATATCGCTTTGCAAATCAATCCGCAGGATTTAGCCGTGTACGATTGCCGCTTTGTACTGGATTACTATCGCCTGACCGCGGATAAACGGCTGATGTTCGGCGGCGGCACTAACTACAGCGGCCGCGATCCTAAAAATGTGGCTGCGGAATTACGGCCCGCGATTGAGCGTACGTTTCCACAATTAAAGGGCGTTAATATCGAATTTGCGTGGGCGGGAATGGCAGGAATTGTGATTAACCGTATCCCGCAGCTCGGCAAAGTGTCGCCTAATGTGTTCTATTGCCAAGGATATTCTGGGCACGGAGTAGCGACATCGCACATTATGGCCGAGATCATGGCCAATGCGATGGACGGGCAATTGCGTGAGTTTGATTTGTTTGCCGCCATGCGCCATATCCGCATTCCGTTAAATGAATGGTTCGGCAATCAAGCGCTTGCGTTAGGCATGTTGTATTACACTTTGCGGGAAAACTGGCGCTAGTCTGCGCCGTGTTATCTGCTACCAATCAATCTGCTCAAACAGTATTTAATCCTGTTCGATGAGTTTTTCGGCAAGATAATCGACCAATACGCGGATCTTGGCCGACAGGTGGCGATTTTGCGGATAGAGTGCCCAAATGCCTTCTTTGGCTTCGCGGTGACTGTCAAGGAAGGAGAGCAACCGTCCGGCTTGAATATCTTCTTCAATATAATAATCAGGCAGTTGAACTATCCCTATGCCTTTTAGTGCCGCATCCCTTAATGCGTAGCCGCTGTTACAATTGAGATTACCGCGGACTTTAATATTGCGCTCGCGGCCATTTTCGACAAAGCGCCAGTAATTATGATTACCGATCAAACAATTGTGCTGGCTAAGTTCAGATAAGGTATGGGGCTGACCGTATTTTTCCACATAGCTTGGTGAGGCGGCGACATAGTGAGTGCGACTGCTGAGCGGTTTGGCCATCAGACTCGAATCGGCGAGTTTTCCGAGGCGAATGGCCAGATCATAACCGCCTTCAATCAAGTCTAAGGTGCGATTAGTTAGGTCGACGCTAAATTCAACGCTGGGATATTGCACCATAAAATCATTGAGCAACGGCATGATAAATTTTTCGCCATAGGCGACGGGCGCCGTGAGTTTGACTAAGCCTTGGGGTGAGTCCTTTAGGTTTGAGATGGCGCGCTCGGCTTCTTCTAACCCAGTTTGTAATTGGCGGCAATGACGATAGTAAATCGTGCCTTCTTCGGTTAACGACACTTTGCGGGTGGTGCGGTAAAAGAGTTTTGTGCCAAGGCGATTTTCTAAGGTGCTCACTTGGCGGCTAACGTGGGCGGTGGAGATATTCAGCCGCTGCGCTGCTAGGGTAAAACTTTCGGCCTCGGCCACTGCGACAAATTCAGAAATGCCATCCCAGAGATACATTGTTGTTACTCAGTAAAAATGAATTGCTTGAATACTAGATTGTCTCTCGCTGAGAAACAAATACAATCCTCCTATTCAGTAGCATCAGTGCAATGGGCGCAAGAATTTGCTTGGCCTGAATTGAATTTATGATACACCAATGACTTACTCCTATTACCTATTCAAGGGACGTAACAATGTCGAACGAAAAACCGCAGTTTATTAAATCAAAGGCCGCTGTTGCTTGGGGGCCAGGACAACCACTTAAGATTGAAGAAGTGGATGTGATGTTACCTAAAGCGGGCGAAGTCTTAGTGCGCATTGTGGCTACGGGCGTGTGTCACACGGATGCCTTTACCCTGAGCGGTGATGATCCAGAAGGCGTATTCCCAGCGATTCTAGGCCACGAAGGCGGCGGTATCGTTGAGCAAGTGGGCGAGGGTGTGACGAGCGTGCAAGTGGGCGATCATGTGATCCCACTTTATACTCCTGAGTGCGGCGAGTGTAAGTTCTGCCTATCGGGCAAGACTAACCTGTGCCAAAAAATTCGTGCGACTCAAGGTAAGGGCTTAATGCCCGATGGCACCACGCGTTTTTATCTCGATGGCAAGCCTATTTTCCATTACATGGGCTGCTCGACCTTCTCTGAATATACCGTGCTGCCTGAAATCTCATTGGCTAAAGTCAATAAGAGCGCGCCATTAGAAGAAATTTGTCTGTTAGGTTGCGGCGTAACCACAGGCATGGGCGCTGTGATGAACACGGCCAAAGTGGAAGAAGGCGCAACCGTGGCGATTTTCGGCCTCGGCGGTATCGGTTTATCGGCGATCATTGGTGCGACGATGGCAAAAGCCAGCCGCATTATCGCCATTGATATCAACGAGTCTAAGTTTGAGTTAGCCAAAAAACTCGGCGCGACCGATTGCATCAACCCAAAATTATTGGATAAGCCCATCCAAGAGGTGATCGTTGAAATGACCGATGGCGGCGTGGATTACTCATTCGAGTGTATCGGCAACGTCAACGTGATGCGCAGCGCCTTAGAGTGTTGTCATAAAGGGTGGGGTGAGTCGGTGATCATAGGTGTTGCCGGTGCTGGTCAAGAGATTTCAACCCGTCCATTCCAATTAGTTACTGGCCGAGTATGGCGCGGTTCTGCCTTTGGCGGTGTGAAAGGGCGTTCTGAACTGCCACACATTGTTGAGCGTTACATGGCGGGCGAATTTAAGCTCGATGATTTTATCACCCATACTATGGGACTTGAGCAAATCAATGAAGCATTCGAGCTGATGCACGAAGGTAAGAGCATCCGTAGCGTGATCCATTTTGATAAATAAGCGATTTTGCACGCTAAGTTGATGCTTCAGCTTGATGTGACAAACCAGCAGACAGGTGCAAATCTGTCTGCTGTGTTGCCAATTGATCAGATGATTAACGCTAAGACAAGCGCTAACAGATTGAGCTAAAAGGACTTGTATGACCATAGAAAATATCAGTTGTAACAAGAGTTTCGGCGGTTGGCATAAGCAATATCGCCATCAATCTCAGTCGTTAAACTGCGAGATGCGCTTTGCGATTTATCTGCCGCCTGAGGCGGTGAATAAACCTGTGCCTGTGCTGTATTGGCTTTCAGGTCTAACCTGTACCGATGAAAACTTTATGCAGAAGGCGGGTGCACAGCGCATGGCAGCGGTACTTGGGATGGCGATTGTCGCCCCTGATACCAGTCCTCGCGGTGACGATGTGCCCGATGCGGCGGATAAAGCTTACGATTTAGGCTTAGGCGCGGGTTTTTACCTCAATGCGACAAAAGCACCTTGGAATCGTCATTACAAAATGTACGATTACATAGTCCATGAGCTGCCTACCTTGATTGAAGCGCATTTTCCTGTCACTACCCAGCGCGCTATCTCCGGCCATTCAATGGGCGGTCATGGTGCTTTGGTGATTGGTCTGAGTAATCCACACAGATATAGCTCAATTTCGGCCTTTAGCCCGATTTCGAATCCAAGTAATGCACCTTGGGGCATTAAAGCCTTTAGTGAGTATTTAGGTGAAAATCGTGAACATTGGCGCCAGTATGATGCCTGCGAGTTGCTTAAGCTCGCGATTAGCGAAGTGCCAGTACTGATTGACCAAGGTGAAGCTGACAGCTTTTTAGACACCCAATTGATGCCACAATCGCTGGTGGATATCGCCCATACCAAGGGTTATCCCTTGGATGTGCGGATGCAAGCGGGGTACGATCACAGCTACTACTTCATCGCGAGCTTTATTGAAGAGCACCTTAAGTTCCATAGCTTGTACTTTAAGCCATAAATAGCCGATTCGGCAGTCACGTCGATGCGCTAAAACAAAAATGCCGCAACTCACTGAGTTGCGGCATTTTTTATGGTGCGATTTAAGCGATTAACGAGAGTGAATTAACACTCAGCACTTAGCACTCAACAATGTTGACTGCTAAACCACCTTTGGCGGTTTCTTTGTATTTGCTGCGCATATCTCTGCCGGTGTCCATCATGGTTTTGATCACTTTATCCAGTGAAACCTTATGGTTACCGTCGCCACGCAGGGCCATACGAGAGGCGTTAATCGCTTTAATCGCGCCCATGGCATTACGTTCGATACAAGGCACTTGCACTAGGCCGCCCACAGGATCGCAGGTTAGACCTAAGTTATGTTCCATGCCGATTTCAGCCGCGTTTTCAACGTGCTCAACCGTACCGCCCATGATTTCAGTCAGTGCGCCAGCGGCCATAGAACAGGCCACGCCCACTTCACCTTGGCAACCGACTTCGGCGCCCGAAATTGAGGCATTTTTCTTGTACAAAATACCAATTGCAGCGGCAGTTAATAAATAACGGGCGCAGACATCGATATCCACTTCTTGTACGAAGGTATCGTAATAGCATAAAACGGCAGGAATAATTCCCGCAGCACCGTTTGTTGGCGCAGTGACGACGCGATCACCGGCCGCATTTTGCTCGTTGACCGACAGGGCGAATAAATCAACCCAATCCATAGCGGTTAATGGATCGACATTGTTACGGCCTTCGGCTTTCAAACGACGGTACAGTGCAGGAGCACGACGACGCAGTTTTAGGCCGCCAGGTAAAATACCTTCCTTCTGATAACCGCGTTCGATACAGGTTTTCATCGTCTGCCAAATATTCCACAGCTTGGCTTTGACTTCATCTTCAGTGGCTAAACTCAGTTCGTTCGCCATCATTAAAGAAGAAATGCTGAGACCTTGCTCGCCGCATAATTCCAGTAAATGAGCCGCACTCACAAAATCAAAAGGAGCCGATTCAATTTGTGAGGCTGGCGATGCATTACGTTGGCTAATTTCATCTTCATCTAAAATAAAGCCGCCACCCACTGAGTAGTAAGTGCGATCAAAAATGCATTCTCCTTTACAGTAAGCGTACAAGGTCATGGCGTTAGCATGTGCAGGTAGCGTTTTGCGTCTGTGATAGGTAATGCCTTGCTCACGGGTAAACTTAACTACTTTGCCACAGTGTAGAGTTAAGGTTTCGTCCTTGGAGACGTGTTCTAAAATACCGTCGATACTGTCAGTGTCCACGGTTTCGGGATCTTCGCCCATTAAGCCTAAAATCACTGCTTTGCCCGTGCCGTGGCCTTTGCCTGTTTGGCCGAGGGAGCCAAAGAGTTCGGCTCTTAATTCATCAATCTGGGTCACGAGTCCTGAGTCAGTCAGGTTTTGCATAAAAATTTTGCCCGCTTTCATTGGGCCGACGGTATGTGAACTCGATGGACCTATGCCGATCTTGAACATGTCAAATACGCTAATCATGATAGAAGTCCTGTTGTGTCTTGTTTATTATTTTAGTCTGAGTGCATGGGATTGCTCGCTCTGCAGATTGAAGCACGCTAATCTTGCGCGTGTACTCTGGTCAGTGGCGGCGTTCTTTCATGCGAAATCTGCTTGTGTGATACTCTAACGCCAGTATCCCATAGATTAGTGTGACAATTCACATTAGTTTTTTTTATTCGTAATAGTTCGGATAAGCTGAACTTAATTGGGACTTTTTTACAGGCCATTTTATGGTCAAGAATACAGGCTTCGACAGCGCTACAAGAGTAGGTGGCTCGCTTTTTTTAGCTTTTTTGTGAGCGTGGACTACTTATGGCTTGAGTGGTTATTTTTTGAGTATTAATGAATATTTTTAGGGAGAAGTATGAGCTATTTAATGTTGGATTTACTGTCGTTGGACGTCAGTGAGGCTGAATCTGAGATGCTACGCCATCCACAGGTGGGTGGTTTAATCCTATTTTCCCGTAATTTTTCGAGCCGTGATCAGTTGATCCGTCTGGTACAACAGATACGCCAAATCCGCCCAGAAATATTAATCGCCGTCGATCATGAGGGGGGCCGAGTACAACGTTTCCGTGATGGCTTTACCATTATTCCCGCCATGGGCGACATTCTCCCCGCAGCAAAGGGTGATATGGTATTGGCCAAGCGTTGGGCCTGTGAGCTCGGTTTCTTGATGGCAATCGAATTACTGGCTTGCGATATCGACTTAAGTTTCGCGCCCGTATTGGACTTAAACGGCGTGAGCCAAGTCATAGGTAAACGCAGCTTTAGCCCAGAGCCCGCCGAGGTTATTACATTGGCCGAAAGCTTTATTGCTGGCATGGCCGCAGCTGGCATGGGCGCCGTGGGTAAACATTTCCCCGGGCACGGCAGTGTAGTGGCGGATTCGCACTACGAGAAACCCATTGATGAACGTGATGCCGAGGCCATTTTTGCAAAGGATATCCTGCCGTTTAAAGAATTGATCGCAAAAGAAAAGTTATTAGGCGTGATGCCCGCGCACGTGGTTTACCCTAAAGTCGACCCTAACTCTGCGGGCTTCTCTGAATACTGGTTAAAACAAGTGCTGCGTAAAGGACTTGGCTTTAACGGGGTGATTTTCTCTGACGATCTCGGCATGCAAGGTGCAGGATTTGCGGGCGATTACCGTGCAAGGGCCAGCGCCGCCTTAGCCGCAGGTTGCGACATGATTTTAGTGTGTAATGACAATGCGGGCGTAATGTCGCTACTCGATGGCTTTACTTGGCCTGCGAGCGCGCCACAGTATCCTGCGAGTTTACTTAAACCCAATGCCTCGCAAACGGCAGCGGCGCTCGATAATACGGCTCGTTGGGAAAATGCCAAGCAGCTTGCCGAGCAAATTTGTTTGGCTCAACAGGCGAAAGTTTGATGTAGCGCAAGGTGTGAGATCACTCTTTTGCTAGGGTTAGTTAATTCACTGTAATCAAAAATGATTAAAAGGCCTTGATATGATTTTCTATCTTCATGGATTTGATGCTACTAGCCCAGGTAATCACGAAAAAATGCGTCAGTTGCAATTTATTGACCCTGATGTGCGTTTGATCAGTTACAGCACTTTGCACCCTAAGCACGACATGCAACACTTGCTCAAGGAAGTCGCTAAGCAAATGCAGCATTGCGACGATCCCGCGCCGTTAATTGTTGGCGTGGGACTCGGCGCTTATTGGGCCGAACGGATTGGATTTTTGAATGGTCTTAAATCAGTACTTATTAATCCTAATTTGCACCCAGAAAATAATATGCAGGGCAAGATTGATCGCCCAGAAGAATATGCCGATATTGCCAATAAGTGCGTGTCGCAATTTCGCGAAAAGAATACCCACAAGGCCATGTGCATATTTTCTGTGAATGATGAGATGTTCGATAATCAGCAACTCGCCAGTGAATTAAGCGCCTATTATTCGATTGATTGGGATGACGTTCAGCCCCACAAATTCCCCCAGCTCGCTGCCCATCTGCCCAAAATAAAAGCCTTTAAGTTGGCTTGATTTATATCGATTGAATAAAAGTATCACTCCTCTTTTTATATTTAAGAGGGGAGTGGATTTATCTCATCGGCTATTTCGCCTTATGGTTTGGCTTTAATACTTCATGTGGCGCACATTGCGACTCTGAATATGAGTGTGACTATGGGTATATATTTCAGTAGGGCATATTGAGGGCTCTAGATTATAAAATCGACTGTATTGGTTTTGGACTTAAATGTGTAGGAAAGTAGTCTTGGGTGACTGCGACTTTTGGTTTTGTTTTTAGGGGATTAGCGTTGGCGGATATCTACGCATATAGGCTTGCCATGGCATTGACTCACCGACACGCAGCCAGTCCGTCCGTGGATGCTCGACCGCCCCGTCCATAGGGCGGACGGTCGTCTCGCCAATCACCATGGCTCGCCTTTCGAGCGCATGCGTAACCTCTAGGTTTTAAAGACTAGAACTAATCTTAACGATTGTAGGCACTACTCAATTAGACAAAAGCTAGTTACGAATTCCCACAGGCTGTGAGTTCTTGGATAACTACAGCTATGACAAAACATTCAATTCACCAACAAACTAGCGACCAGTTTTAAACCACCACTACAGCTTCACCTTGTGCAGCAGCACTTGAAATCGGTCACTATATGGTATTCTATGATGAGGAGCTTAACCATCAAGGAATCAACGATCTCCCCCTGATTAAGCCCGTTACATGAGCTGGGTTAACCATTGGTCAATACTTCTAAGCGCTGTTAGCAAACTTACATAACAAAGAGAATTCAAATGTATAACACCGTTAGTGATGAACAAATCGATAATGAAATTGAATCAAGATATCGACCACATGCAATGAATGCAAGCAGCCGAGATTTGCCACTATGTGAGCTAAGCGATAGAGACTTCGAAATACTTACCTATCAATTAATTAAAGAAGAAATAACTGATAATGAGCATAATGGATATGACAACATATCTCTCATGCAAGGTGTCGGAGAAAGAGGTAGAGACTGCGTAATTTACTCTAATGATGAAGTTGTTGCTGTTGTTCAGTGTAAGAAATACAAATCTAATATAACTAGACCTGCACTTTTGAAAGAGTTAATAAAGTTTCTTTTGCATCTAACCATTGATGAAAGTCTTTTTAGCGGGAATAAGGTCAAATATCTTTTTTACGTATCTAAATCACTTACTGAACCTGCAGCCAAGCTAATCAATCAGTTTAGTAAGGAAATATTAAACGATATTAAAGAGGGTAAAGTTAGAGGTTACATAAAGGCAGTTGTCGATGAATATGCGTCATTTGAAGACTACGTAGGCGAAGAACCATATGAAGCAATTGAATCCTTATTAAAGCTAACAACAGTCGAAGTATATGACCAAGTAGATTTATCTTATCGTATTCAATGTAAACCAAATATACTCCAGAACTTTTTTGATGTGATACAAGTCATTGACAGAGATGCTTTCAAAGAAGATATGGAAAGAATTTTAGAGGGATATGGTTTTGCTGATCAATCTGATATAGACATAAAGCATTTACAAAAACGAATAAAGTCTATTGGTTCAGAAAAGAGAACTAATTTTGGGACATTTGACTTATATGGCTACGACATAGAGTTCCTCAAGTCTCTTAAAAATGATGAGTTTGGTGAGTTATTCCAACTTATGTCCAATGTTTCATTGTTTATGAACAAAAAGCTATTTAATTATTTGAGCAGTAAAATAACGGAACTTACTCTCAAGGAGGTCACAAATAAGCTATTACTCAATAATATAATCCATCCATTTAGCGTAAACGTTGTTACTATGTACCTTTCTCGACGTTGTAGTCGTTCACTAGTTGGTGGGACGCTTCCAGAAAAATTGCATAAGAAGTATTATCCTGAACATTATGCAACTAAAGACCAGTTGATTGGTGAAGTTTTAAAATATTTACTAGATTCGAGTGAACGTTTTATGTGTGGTGATTATTCTTTAATAGAAGGAACCAAAGAGGAGAAAAATTTTAAAGTTAACGTGTTATTTCCTAAAATGCATGAGGGTTTTACCACTATTTCGGATGTTAGAAGCAGAGTGGAAAGGGACTTAATTATATTAGATCCTGTAATGCACAAGATTGAATCTGAGATAATAGAGCTATTAGAATCAGAGAAAACCATAATCATTAAAAGTTCAGAGATTTTTAGTGATAAAGAAATGATCCCGAAAATCAAAGAGACTTTTGATAGCCTGAAAGAAAAGTAATGTTATACATCGGAATTACTATGAGTGAAGTGGTATAGTGAAATGGCTTCCTTTTAGTGGTTTTTCTAGTTTTGGGCTTGTTCTTAATTCAAACTCAATCCCTAGCTCTAATAAGGAAAAATCAGCTTACTTCGGTTAACACAAAAACTTTGAAACTCGTAATGGGGCAAGAGCTTTTTAACTGAACAAACAGCTAGAGGGATAGTTAAGATTGGCATTGCTGCAACAGTGACCGTGTGCTGCAGATGTTACCGTCGAGCCGATAGGGATACTTCATATTAAATAAAAATACGGCGAGTCACTGGGTAAATAATGACAATTAATACAGCAGAACTAGCTTTGCGCATCAGTTCTTTATGTTGTAATTCGTCATTAAGAACTTGCCTGAGATTAGCATTGCTGTACCTGCGACTATCTAAAAGGATATTTTAGTCGTGCATTAAGGTGTTGCGCTGGACAGGCAAAATAGCCAAAGCATTTTATTTACTGTGTATGAAAGGGCATAATGCGGCGCTTACTATTTGTTTGAGATACAAGGAATAACCATGAAGTACTTGGTTAGCGTAGTTGCATGCTGTTTATTATCGGCCTGTTCTTTTGGGGATGCTGATGTTGAGTTTACACCTGAAAAAGGGGAAGAGCGCTCGTATCAGCTGTATAGCACCACTAACATCACTGTAGACAATGGTCAGCGTACCGAAACGGTTAACGCCACGTCACATCAATTGCTGCGTTATAAGGTCCTCGAAACAGGCAAAAACAGTCGGTTTCAAGTGCATGTCGATTATATGAACATGCGCGATGGCCAAGGGAGCGGCGTCAGTAGTAGCCAGCGGGCCGATCGTAATCCAGAAATGCACGCTATTTTCTCGCAGGGGTTTGAATTTTCTTTAAATCTAGACGATGGCAGCATTAAAGAATTCAGTGCACTGAACAAACCTGTATGGCAGGCGCTGTTGGCTGAACGCGGCGCAGAGCTTGAGCAGGAACTGAAAAAGCTCTTTAGCTCATCGGCCTTTCTTAGCACCATACCCGCCAAAGCGGGGGCGGTCGTCGCGCTTCCTGCCTATCAAGGCCACGCCAATGCCAAGCTTACTGTATTGCAAGTCACTGATACTCATGTGTTAGCCAAAGTTGAAAGTGGCGGCGAGCAAGCCAAAATATACGGTCAGTTGATGTTAGAACGTGAGCGGGGTTGGTTAGCGCAGTTAGCCTTAGTGGCGGAAGCGCCGTTTGAGCGCTACGGCTATAAGGGCACAGTGCGCAGCAACGTTATTATGTTGCCGCAGGAGCGCCAGTTGGGCGATCTGACGCAGTATTTAGGTTTTTATGATTTCCCAGTATTTGAGTATCAAAAACAACCTGACGTTGTGTTGGATAACGTCAATAAGACCTTAACCCAAGATGCTGTATTTGCCTATGATGCGGGCTACTTTTACCAGCAAGATGATTTATTAAAGCTGACTTATCAGTATGACTTTTCAGGTTTTAAACCCGAAGGCGGGTTTAGCTTAACCGATATCACAGCACACAGTGCGGATGGCACAGTACTGCCGCTGCAATTGAGCAAGGTAGGTAGTTATAGTTATTCAGAACAGGATGGTTTCCATCAGTCTGAGCAGCAGAATTTGCTTATCGGTTGGAATGCGCCGAATGACCTCTTAGCTCTGGTTGCTGAGTTTCGCGCGACTGCCCATTATCGCGGCGCGAAATTAGTCAAACTTAACCTGACCCCCGATCCCAGCAAAACTGTGGCCTTGCAATATGAAGATATACAGCTGGAACTCTCGCCAATCCCAGATAAACCATTCAGTTATTTGCTGAAATCGCGAGGCAGCACTGACAAATCTTTGTTATACCGGCGCTTTGACGGTGCCGAAGGCGCTATGGTGAAATATCTTTCACCGCCGCCCACTGGGCCGGATTGGTTAACCCCGGCAGAGCAAAATATGATGGCGTTGGCCTCAGCGGCACAATATGAATCGATCACACAGTTTACCTTTCCCGCAGCGCCGCCCACGCTGACACTCTATGTGAATACTGTGGTTGACAGTGGTGAACTGACTAAGAACATTCGTTTTATTCCGACTCAAGATTACGCGCAAAATGTCGCCTATCCGCCGGCGCAGCAACAGCTGCTTTTTAGTGATGATATGTATGCGTCCTATGTTAATCAGCCGCAAGTTACTGCACCTGAAGACCCCGCCTTACTTGAGCCGCAAGTCGTGGCCAAATACGGCGTCAGTTTGCTGTTAACTTCCGAGCAAGCAGCAGTGTGCACGCTCAGTGTTGTCGATGCACCTAAGGTCAACGAGCACACACTGCAATGGACAAACACAAGCACTAACAACACGGGTTTTGGTGGAGGGCTGGATAAGTTTGTGCTGTACCAACTGACTAGCACCGATGGGATCCGCCGCAATTTTTACGACATCAATGTCAGCAGCACTTTGGCCTGTACCGGTACGCCCAAATGGCAAGCGCTAGCGTATCAACCCGAGCAAAGCTGGTTGATTGATATCACTCAGTTGCCGAATGTTGATATCCATCAAACCGTGGCCGACTTTATGCGGCGCTATCGTTTTTTAAATGCGCAAAATTTACAGCTAGCTCCTGCTATTCAAGGTGACAGCAGTGATTTTTATCAGCGTCCGTTGCAGCAAGTATTACGTGAGGAACGCTGGTTTGTACTGGCGGGGCGCGCAGCACAGATAGAACAGCTGACGATAAGCGGTGAACCGGTCAATAAACAGTGGGTTAATACATTCCCTGCGTTACCTTAAGGAGCAGAATATGAGAGTCTTATTACTATTATCTGCGCTACTTATGTCGTTTAATCTGTCGGCTGAGCGAATTTTACTCGACGAACTATGGCGGCTTAGCGATGTGCCTGGTGAAGCCATTTATTATCAGGAGCAAGCACCAACAGAGAAAGATGGCGTGTGGCCGCTACAACTCTTTTATCTGGAGACGGATAAACCCGTTTTTAAGGGCAGCGTCAACAGTTCCAATTTAGCCGAGAGTTTTATCGTTGGTGATTTCGAGTTTTTCTATCCCGATGGTCAATTGTCTCGCAAGGGCAGTAGCGATGCACAAGGGCGTTATCAAGGCACGCATCTGCATTATTGGGAAGACGGAGCGCTCTCGGGAGAGTACCACTACCAGCATGGCCAGTTGCATGGAGATCAGAAAAGTTACCATACTAATGGTCAATTAAGGGAGCTTCAGCATCGTGTGAATGGTGCTGAATTAGGATTATCGCAAAGTTATTTTAACAATGGCCAGTTGCAAACACGCGTAACCTACGGCGCTAACGGTATGGAAGGGCTATATGAAAGCTTTCATAACAATGGTCAGCCGGAGCAAACCGTTAATATGGTGGCGGGGAAAAGAGAAGGCGAGAGACTGTATTGGACAAAAGAAGGCTGGTTATACACTAAAGAGTTTTATCTTAAGGGGAAAATACACGGCGAAGTGTTGATTTACCGAGCTGCCGATGTGCTGCAAGAGATTAAACACTATGAGCATGATAAACAGGTGGGAAACCAGCAGCGTTTTGATGAACAAGGGCGGTTAGCAGAGCTGCAAAAGTATGATAAGGATGGTCGTGAAATTCAACATATTACCTATGATAATGCCGGTAATGTTGCGACCCAAACCGACACGCAATACCTTGCTAAAGGTCAGACTAGCACTGAACAGCGCTTCGATTCTGCGGGAAAGTTAACTTATCAATATCAGCAAGATACTGCAAAAGACTGGAGCTTACGTCAACGTTTTGATGCAGCAGGTGAGCTGATTGAACGTGATGAACAACTCAAGGGGCGATACGATGGCTTGTATATCGGTGCAGGCTGGAATGGTTATATCAGGCGGATAAACTACCGCAAAGGTCAAATGCACGGTGCATATCGAGAAGACAAGGACGAGGACGGCGGCTTTGTCATCGGCCAATATCACTTAGGGTTAAAGTCCGGCAAGTGGGTCACAAAAAACGTGGATACGACGCGCAATGAGCAGTTTAACCAACAAGGTGAGCTGAGTGGTGAACAAACAGAAATCGCAGCCGATGGCACGATAATGCGCCGAGAGTTTTATAAAAACGCTAAGTTACATGGCGCGTATTTACTGCGTGGCTTTGATAAACAACTGCAAGCCCAAGGTCAGTATGTTAACGGTCAGCGCGAAGGCCAATGGCTGCTGCAAGATGAAAGCAGCTACAGCATGGTTAAGCTCTGGCATGGCAACTATAAAGCAGGACACGAAGTGGGTCACTGGCAAGCCTTTTCCGCCAATGGCCATTTATTAGGGCAGGCCCAGTATGATGATCAAGGTCAATTGCAAGGCAAAGGCTATAGTTTTAACGAAGATGGCAGCCTGCTGCAAAGTGATGAGTATCTTGATAATCAACTGCACGGGAGGTCGGTGTACTACTTTAATGGTGAACCCTCATCCGAGTATCGCTATCAAAATGGTCAGATGATCAGCGAGTAGCACTTCATCACCTAACCACACAATCAAGCAAAAACCGGCTAATTAGGTCGGTTTTTTGCTTTTTTGCATCTAGTTTGCTTGCCTTGCTTTATCGTCAGGCATACGCGCCGCTTGTCATTAGAGGGGACTTCTCAACCCCTCGTTTCGTGTTTACTAACTTGCCAGAACAAACACAATCTCAGCGTTAAACGTCAACACGCCTTTATACTTCTTTGGCTATCACAGGGGGGTGTTTTTAAACATGAACAATGCAGATGGGTGTACGAGCTGATTTTCAGCTAAAAGCATTATATTCATTCGGGATGGATAGTTTTACTTTTCAAACTCTTGAAAATAATTATTTATTGTGTAAAGTAGCGACCCTTGCTATTTTGTAACAAAATGATACAGAGTTGCTGTTTTATTTGTCCATTTATTGGATATCCCTTTGCGTATGTCGCCCGACACAGCTAGCAGCAGTCTTGTTAGCTGTTTTTTTTTGCCTAAATTTAAATATTGTTTGTTTTTTGCTCTACAAATCCATAGGTTAACACTTAGCCTTTGGATAATTGCGGCTATGCTTATTTCTATAACAAGGTTCCGTGAAAAAGGAGCGTGAGATGAAACGAGTATTAATTAATTTGACGGGAAAAGTGCAAGGTGTTGGTTGCCGTCATGCGACCTTGACTAAGGCCAGAGCCCTTGGCGTGACAGGATATGTAACCAATTGCCGCGATGGCAGTGTTGAAGTACTCGCCCAAGGCAGTGACATTGCTGTTAATGCTTTAATTGCTTGGTGCGAAGTAGGTGTGCCTTGCACTGAGGGATTAACCGTAACGGTAGGAGAAGACGAGGCTGATGATATCTACCTCGATTTCTCCATCGTTCAGTCTTAATTTAAACGTACAGTGTTAACTTAACTGCACCGTTTTAACTTAAGAATTGTGCGGGTTGTGCGTTTGTTCAGTATTGGCCAACAGTCTGTATTGATTCGGCATTCTGATTATTTTGCATTGCACTGGGTTGCGCCATCTTGCGGATTTGGATCACCATACCCATTTCGGGATGATCTAAATAATGGATTTCTTCACTCTTCACACGGCGGTTTTGCTCCAAAGGCACAGACATTAAAAATGGTGTCATGACTTTGGGCGCCGTGAGTGTTGCGCTAGTATCGGCCGCATCACTGGGTACGGCTGGCATTAATTTTCTGCCTTCTTTGCGCAAGTGCAATGCGGTTTCAATATACAAATAGTGGCTTAAATAGATATTCAGTGTGCCATCTAATTCCCATACCGGTGATATAGCAGGTGCAAGCATTGGTGTGCCATCGGCATTAATCATAGGCTCAGCTTGAGCTTGCTTAATGATTTTTCTGCCATCGAAGTGATAAGTACCTGAGAAATCTTTACCCGCAAATAAGCGTATGGGTACTGAGCCACTCTTACCACGCATAGGTTGTTGCCAAGCCATGTGCAGTAAACTGCGCGTACCACGTTCGCGGGAAATACTATTGATAATGCTCGCGAACTGACTTTGGCTGCGGGTTAACAATACTGGGTTGCCATTGGCTGTAGGATAACTGATCTGTGCGCTGCTGATTTCTGATGGGATCACCGGCGGGTAACGATATTCCACACTCGCAGGCGCAGCAGGCATAGGTTCTGACGTCGAGGTACCGTTTAAGGTTTCAGCGCAGTGGCTATTTGCATCGGCATCAAAGACCAGTGTGCAAGGCGCAGATGCGCTGGGTATCGGCGTGATTGCTTGCGCGATAGCGGGGGAGATTAAGTCTATTGCGTTATCGGTTTTCGTCTTGTTCGGCGCATCAGGCCATTGTTCACTTGACTGACTTTGGCGTTCAAACACATAGACTTCAACCTCGAACCAAGCTTCTGCTTGGACGACCTGACTGTGTGATAGTGCAATGAGTGTAGCGATAGAGACCGCGAGTTTACGTAACACTATTTATCTCCAAGACGATGTTGCGATAATTGTTCTAGCAAGAGTTTCACTAAAGCGAGCCTGTCTTTACTGGTTTCGGCTGCAAGGCTGAACTTTAACTTATTCGGTCCTTCCATTCGATAGATTTGTGGCTGGCTTTGGAGTAATCCAATAATAAACACAGGATCTATGACATGATCATCACTAAATTCGATGCTGCCACCTTTACTGTGCACTTCTATTTTAGTCGCACCTAAGCGAGTCGCCTCATGTTTATAGAGGGTCATTTCCATTAAGTTACGCGTCGGTTCAGGTAATAAGCCAAAACGGTCGATCAATTCGACTTTTAACTCATCCAGCGCCGCCTGTGTTTCGCAACCTGCGATGCGTTTATAGAGCGACAGACGAATATTTACGTCGCTCACATAGGCTTCAGGCAACAGGGCGGGGATACGCAGTTCAATTTCGCATTGCTGATTGAGCATTTGCGCCAGTGACGGTTCTTTGCCTTGTTTTAAGGCTTTTACTGCCGCTTCGAGCATTTCCATGTACAAGCTAAAACCAATTTTCGAAATATGGCCACTCTGTTCATCGCCCAAGAGTTCACCTGCGCCGCGGATCTCTAAATCTTGGGTCGCCAGCATAAAGCCCGCGCCGAGATCTTCAAGAGCATCAATGGCTTCTAAACGTTTGCGCGCATCTGGGGTCATACGTTTGGGATGCGGCGTCATCAAATAAGCGTAGGCCTGATGATGCGATCGCCCGACGCGGCCACGCAATTGGTGTAACTGCGCCAGACCAAAGGTGTCGGCGCGCTCAATAATAATGGTGTTGGCACTTGGGACGTCGATACCGGTTTCGATAATAGTGGTACAGACTAACACGTTGAATCTTTGATGGTAAAAGTCTGACATTACCCGTTCTAGATCGCGCTCACGCATTTGACCGTGGGCAACGACGACTCGCGCTTCAGGCAATAAATCGATAATGCCTTGGGCACATTTCTCAATACTTTCAACATTATTGTGCAGGTAATACACTTGGCCGCCACGGAGAATTTCCCGCAAAATGGCTTCGCGCACAGTCGCGGGATCCGATTCCCGCACAAAGGTTTTCACTGCTAAACGTTTGGCGGGCGGGGTGGCGATAATCGATAAATCGCGCATGCCCGACATGGCCATGTTTAAGGTGCGCGGAATAGGCGTTGCGGTCAGGGTTAAGATATCCACGTTGGCGCGCAGTGCTTTGATTTTCTCTTTCTGACGCACACCGAATCTGTGTTCTTCGTCGATAATCAACAGGCCTAAGTTTTCAAACTTAGCCTCAGATTGGAGTAACTTGTGGGTACCGATAACGATATCTACTTTGCCTTCTTCCAATTGCTGCAGCACTTGAGTCTGCTCTTTGGCGGTGCGAAAGCGTGACATCACTTCAGTGACCACGGGCCAGTCGGCAAATCTGTCTTTAAAGTTTTCATAGTGTTGCTGGGCAAGCAGTGTGGTCGGAACTAGCACGACCACTTGTTTACCAGCGTTGACGGCCACAAAGGCGGCGCGCATGGCGACTTCAGTTTTACCAAAGCCCACATCGCCACAGACTAATCTGTCCATTGCGGTCGGCGATTGCATATCGGCTAACACGGCGATGATGGCGCTTTCTTGATCGACGGTTTCTTCGAAGGGGAAGCCGCGGGCGAATTGAGCGTATTCTTCTTCGTCAATTGCGCAGCTTTCGCCGGGACGCGCTTGGCGACGGGCATAGACATCGAGCAGCTCGGCTGCGACGTCGCGGATTTTTTCAATCGCCTTTTTCTTGGCTTTAGCCCACGTCTCGTTGCCGAGTTTATTTAAGTGGGCGTCTTCATCGGCGCCAACACTGTAACGGCTGATGAGATGCAATGAAGACACTGGCACATACAGTTTGTCACCGCCAGCGTATTCTAATTGTAAGTATTCTGCGACCAGTCCACCCGTATCTAGGGTGACTAAGCCCCTATAAAGTGCAACGCCGTGCTCTAAATGCACTATGGGCTGGCCAACTTTGAGTTCGGCCAAGTTTTTAATCAGGGCATCATTACTGATCTGACGCTGTTTTTCACGGCGACGTTGCTGGGAAATACGATGGCCGAAGAGTTCAGTCTCACAAATGATACTGATACTTTCTTTGGCGCTGATCTGCAGCAAACAACCGCGTGACAGCGGCGACACGATAAGGCCTAACTTGGCATCACTTTGAATAAATTCATCAAAATGGTTAAACAGTGCAGGTTTTAACTGAATTTTAGCGAGTAATTCAAGCAGCGCTTCGCGGCGACCCTCGGACTCGGCGCTAAACAACATGCGTTTGGCGCTGCTGGCATAATCTTGCAGCGCTAGCAGCGGTTGCTTTAATTTATGATTGGCGCTGATGTCGGGCAGGGTACTGGCGGCAATAACAACCGCTTTCGTTGTTTCAATGCCATCTGTTGGCACTTGCATTTGATAACGTGGCAGCGGTTTAAAGGCGGCAAATAACTCTTCTATGAGTAAATACAGCTCTTTAGGCGCCAGTAATGGCCGCAGTGGATCGACGCGTCTGTCTTGATAGCGATGTTCGACTTCTTGCAGATGCGCACGCGCCGACTTTTCGATATCGCCTAAGGTGACGAGTTGAGTGTCCTTGGGCAAGTAATCGAATAGGGTGGCGGTGTCATCAAAAAATAGCGGCAGGTAGTTTTCGATCCCCGCCGGCATCAAGTTACGGCTCACTAGCTGATAAACCGATTCCGGCTCTTTGACTATGACCTCGAAACGGCGGCGGTATCTTTGCCTAAAACCTTCGATGGCCGAACTGTCGGTTGGGAATTCCTTCGCGGGCAATAGGCGAATTGAGTCGACAGGTTGCAATGAGCGTTGGGTTTCTGGATCAAAATGGCGAATGGTTTCCACTTCTTCATCGAATAGCTCGATGCGCAGTGGCATATTCATCCCCGTTGGGAAGATATCCAGAATCGAACCGCGAATGGCAAACTCGCCATGTTCATATACTTGCTCCACCGAATGGTAGCCAGTGTCGGTTAAATGCTGGCGTACATCGTGTAACTTGTAGCTATCCCCCTTTTTGAGCACAAACACGTTTGCGCTTAAATAGGCCTTAGGTGGCAGGCGTATCATCAAGGTGGTGACGGGTACGATAACGATATTTTGCTCAATCTGAGACAGCTGCGATAGCGTTTCGAGTCGCTGGGAGATTAAATCCTGATGGGGCGAAAAACTGTCGTAGGGCAAGGTTTCGCGGTCAGGGAATAATCTGACCTTAATGCCTGTTTTACTGAGCAAATAACTCAGCTCTAACTCTAAGCTTAAGGCACTTGGCGTGTCACTGGTGACGACTAAGGTCGTTCCCTTATGTTGACGCGCTAAATTGGCGAGTGTAACGGCTTGGCAAACGCCGCCCACGGTGGACAGAGTCTGAATTTGAGTGCCATTTTTGACGGCTGGCGGCGTTAGGGCTGATATGTGAGTCATTGGCGTGCGATAAACTGATTCATTCACAAAGAGTTGCAGACATTGTAGAGACTTGATGGCGTAGGTGCCAGAGAAAAGTCAGCGGCTATTGATGCTCGTCTCTGGCGAGTTTGCGTAACTTGAGTTGTTTCTGTTGTACATTGAGGCTGGCTTTGACTAATTGCTCCACGTCAGATTCAAGAATTTGACTGAATTCAAAGTCGGTTTGCCATTGTAGATGTTCAGGTTGAGTATGTTGCTCTGTACTGTCATTACGACTCATATCGCCTTCGGCTTGTGCTATTTTTTGTGCTTGAGTGGCGATGACTTTGCCAAAACAGAGAATGGCAACTAATTCGTCGTGAATAAACAGAGTGATTTTATAGTGGGAGCCAATATCTAAGGCTGTTGGAGTGAGTAATCTCAGGCCACTGCCACCAAATTGGTTACCAAAGCATTTTTCGCCCTCTTGGGTTTCTTTTTCTAATACATGTTGCAGCACTAGATCTACTTTGCGGGATTGCAGCTTTAAAAAATCCACGACAACTTTTGCCTCGTTATCTAAATGGCGCAGCTGTAGCAAGCAGTTAGCTTCGAGTGTTTTGACTTCGCTGAGCAGTTGAATGCCTAATGATTGCATTGATCGCAGTGCCATTTCTGAGGGTAATGGCTGGGAACTCGGCCATTGGCTTAGGTAGGCGGTAAAGTGGTGAGGCACACTAAAATACGGATTGGTGTCAGTGAACAAGGCTTGCCTCTTTATTTATAGGACCAATACCCCTATTATCGTGCCCATCTTCATGATTTAGCAAGTTCAGCACACAGGACGCAACCCTCTCTCAATGAATCCAGGATTCCCTTTCTATATTGGTTACCGTTATTGGCGGGCCAAAAAAGCGAACGCGTTCGCGTCGTTCATTACCTTATTTGCCGTTTCGGGCATTTTTTTAGGCGTTGCAGCCTTGATCGTTGTCAGCTCAGTGATGAATGGCCTTGAAGGCCAACTTAAGCAACGTATCTTAGGTGCAGTGCCACAATTAACCCTTTATAGCGAAGCGCCATTAGTCGATTGGACAAAGCAGGCGAGTGCGCTTAAAGCCTTACCGGGAGTGTTAGGCGTTACACCGAGCGTATCGACGGAGGCCATGGTGCAATCTGCGTCGAATATTCGCGCTGTGCAGGTTTATGGGGTGTTTCCCGAATTAGCACAAAAGTTATCCTCCGTTGCGCAGCACACTTACTCAGGTGCATTTGAACAGTTGACGAGTGGCGACTTCAAGGTGATTTTAGGATCTGAGCTCGCACGGCAACTCAAAGTCGCTCCCGGTGATACGGTACGATTATTGAGTGGCGATGGTGTGGTGTACTCCCCATTAGGCCCAGTGCCGAGTCAACGTAAGTTCTTGGTATCTGGCATTTTTGAAATGGGCTCTCAGGTTGATGCAGGCGTTGCATATATCCATTATCAAGATGCAAAGCGTCTAATGCGTCAACCGAGTGAGGCTATTGATCAGCTTAGACTCTATTTAACCGATCCCTTTAGTGCGCCCGCTTTAGCGTCTAAAGTGCAGGATGTTCTCGCTAAACAAGATATTAAGGTAACAACTAGCGATTGGCGTGATACCTATGGTCACTTGTTTGGTGCGGTAAAAATGGAAAAGAACATGATGTCACTGATGCTGAGCCTGATTGTGGCCGTGGCCGCATTCAATATTGTTTCGGCGCTAGTGATGATGGTGGTCGATAAAACCACGGATGTGGCAGTGCTAAAAACCCAAGGCGTAACCACGCCCGCCGTGATGGGCATTTTTGTGGTGCAGGGTTCGCTCAATGCTGTACTTGGTTTAGTGCTTGGGCTCGCGGTAGGTATACTTATCACTTTGAATCTGAATGGCATTATGACGACCTTAGGCATTTCGATTTTAGGTGCGGGACAGAGTTTACCAGTAAAACTGGAGTTGATGCAGTTGTCAGTGATCGTGATAGGCACGCTATTGGTCACCTTGTTGGCGACCTTATATCCCGCGCTGCGTGCGGCCAGAGTGCAACCTGCAACTGCGTTGAGATACGAGTAAACTCGTGAGCTTTTACGAATAGTCGTCACCCATGGGTATTCATCCGTGAGTGATGGTTTGCTAAGATGAAAATAATTTAATGCATTGATTTAATGAAATAAATTGATGCCAAAGCATGTTTAAGAGAGAACTTCAATGCAAGACGTGTTACTGCAAGTGCAGAGTGTCAGTAAGAGTTACCATGATGGCGCCGTGACCACGCAAGTGTTGTCTAATGTCGATTTGCAGGTGTTTAAGGGCGAACAGTTGGCGATTGTCGGCAGCTCAGGCTCAGGTAAGAGTACGCTGCTGCATATTATGGGGACTTTGGATGAGCCAACCGCGGGCAAAGTCTTGTTGCTAGGCGAAGATTTATACCAAGTGTCTAGTGCGCGTCAAGCGCAGATCCGCAATCAAGATCTCGGCTTTATCTATCAATTCCATCATTTATTGCCTGAATTCACTGCGCTAGAAAACGTCGCTATGCCGGCATTTATTCAAGGTAAAGATCGTAAACAAGCGCTCGGCGATGCCAAAGTCTTATTGGAGCGGGTAGGGCTAGGCCATCGCATGACCCACATTCCCGCCGAACTATCGGGCGGCGAACGTCAGCGTGTCGCTATCGCAAGGGCGTTGATTAATAAACCTAAGTTAGTGCTGGCCGATGAACCTACGGGTAATTTAGATGCTAACAGTGGCGATGCGGTTTATGAGTTGATCCGCGAGCTGGCCGATCAGTTAGGTACGGCGTTTGTGGTGGTGACCCATGATCATAAATTGGCTGCCCGTATGGACCGCCAACTGATGATGAAAAACGGTTACTTGCAATTAGCGGCGGAAACCCAAGTATGAAAGGACCGTTAGCCCTATCCATTGGTTGGCGTTTTTATCGCGCCCGCCAATCCAACAGTTTTATTAGTTTTATTTCCTTTGCATCGACTGCCGGTATCGCTTTAGGTGTGGCGGTATTGATCATAGTTCTGTCTGCAATGAATGGTTTTGAGCGAGAGCTAGAGCAAAGATTACTGGGTGTAGTGCCACAGGCGGACATTGTCGGGGTGGACGAACCTATCGTCAATTGGCAGAGTGTTGCGCAAGGTGCGCTACAAATTGAAGGTATTCGTGGTGTAGCCCCCTTTATCCGCATGCAAGGTTTAGTGCAGAAGCCAGGTGGTTTTCAAGGCTTAGCCGTGGTGGGTATTGATCCGAAAGAAGAAACGAAGGTTTCAACTTTGTCACAGTTTATGAGTGATGCAAGCTGGCAGAGTCTGAGCCAAGATGAGAATCATATCGTCCTTGGCGAGAGTTTATTGACTAAGTTGGGGCTTGAGGTGGGTGATACGCTGGCCTTATATGTACAGGATATCGATCCAGACGCGGCAGGCAGTTTACGTGCGGCGAAGAGCCATCGTTTTGTGGTGTCAGGCACCTATCATCTGGGCGGTGAGCTTGAACTGACAACCGCTTATATTCCATTGCAATACGCGGCGCAGATCTTGAACATGAATAACGGTGTAACGGGTGTGCGTATTAGCGTCGATAAAGTGTTTGATGCACCAGTAAAAGTGCGCGAACTCGGTTATGCGCAAAAGCAGTCTGTGTATATCAGTGACTGGACCCGTACCCAAGGGCATTTATATCAAGATATTCAGTTAGTTCGCACTGTGATGTATTTAGTTTTAGTGTTGGTGATTGGTGTGGCCTGCTTTAACATTGTCTCCACCTTAGTCATGGCGGTGCGGGATAAAGCGTCCGAAATTGCGATTTTGATGACCATGGGCTTGAGTCGTTTGGCTGTGATGGGGATTTTCATGGTGCAGGGCGCGTTAAACGGTCTGCTTGGCTGTGGTCTTGGCGGCATTATCGGCGTGAGTGTGGCGCTGAATTTAAGTGCGATTGCGAGCTCAGTTGAGCAGTTACTCGGTATTCAACTGCTCTCGGCCGATGTTTACTTTGTCGATTTTTTACCGTCTGAGTTACATGTTTCGGATGCAGTACTGGTGATTGTGATGGCGTTTGTGATGAGTTTAATCGCGACTTTGTATCCCGCTTGGAAGGCGAGCCAAATTGCACCAGCACAAGCGTTAGCGGGTAGATAACTGGATAAATAGCTGTTCGTCCTGTTAGCCGATTTGGGCTGAAATCAGTGCAGATGTTTTCAGGACACTCCTTTCTTCCCAATGACTATTGCTTAATTACTATACTATTTCTAAATACGATATTGTGGTGACTGAGGACTTGATGACTCGAATACTTAAGGCTTTAGAATGAAAACCACATAAACAAAAAAGCCAGTGGGTGCTCTTAAAGAGATTACCACTGGCCTTTTTTGTATCTGTTTTATGCGTTTATTTAAAGCTAAGTGTTAATCTTGATTAACGCTTTAAGCCTTCGTTCAATAATGGACGCATGATCTTCACTAATTCTGTGGTCACCTTAGGCGAGCCAGCAACGATGTTGCCCGAAACCAAATAGTTATGGTTGCCAGTAAAATCAGTCACAGTACCGCCCGCTTCGCGGCAAATCAGATCGCCAGCAGCGATATCCCATGGCTTTAAGCCGATTTCGAAGAAACCGTCCAAACGACCCGCGGCAACATAGGCTAAATCTAATGCGGCAGAACCTGCGCGACGTAAGTCAGCACATTGGCCGAAGACTTCGCCGAAAATAGCCATGTAAGTTTCAGTGTGTTGACGCGCCTTGAATGGGAAGCCAGTACCAATCATAGTAGGCGCTAATTCATTCACGTTGGTAACACGCAGACGGAAATCATTGAGTTTGGCGCCTTTACCACGGACGGCGGTAAAGAGTTCTTCACGGACAGGATCGTAAACAACGGCAACTTCAGTCTTGCCTTTGTATTGCAGAGCGATAGAAACCGCGAAGTGGGGAATGCCTCTAACAAAGTTGTTAGTGCCATCCAGAGGGTCGACTATCCAAACATAGTCTTTATTCTCACCGCGGTTTTCGCCTTTCTCTTCACCCACGATAGTGTGATCAGGATAAGATTTACGAATTTGGTAAGTAATTGTCGCTTCTGCTTCCTTGTCTACACTGGTAACAAAATCGTTGATACCTTTTGAACTGACTTCGATACGGTCAAGTTCAGTATAGGCGCGCATAATAGTTTGGCCGGCCGCGCGGGCAGCGCGTACAGCAATCGTCAGCATCGGATGCATTGCAATCCCCTGGATGTTAAAGAACGTTAAAATAGCGGGCGGTATTATACTCGATTTGATAGTTATATCAAATACCGATTTTCATATAAGCATTCGGCAATGGCTGTGATAATATTCGTCCCCAACGTTTTATGAATTAAATTAAGTTGTTTCATGCTAAGTAATATTCGAGTGGTTTTAGTGGGGACTTCGCACCCCGGCAATATTGGTTCTACTGCCAGAGCGATGAAGACTATGGGTCTGTCTACTCTGTATCTTGCAGAACCCCGGGTTGAGCCCGATGGTCATTCCATAGCATTAGCCGCGGGTGCATCGGATATTCTGAAACATCTTGTGAAAGTGGATTCACTTGCTGAAGCGATTGCCGATTGCAGTCTAGTGATTGCAACCAGCGCGCGCAGTCGCACCTTAGATTGGCCCATGTTAGAGCCAAGACAAGCTGGGGTGAAATTAGCGACCGAGGCACTTAAAGGCCCTGTTGCGATTGTGTTTGGCCGTGAAAACCATGGTTTAAGCAATGAAGAGCTGCAACAGTGCACTTATCATGTGGCTATCCCTGCAAATCCAGAGTACAGCTCGCTTAATCTGGCGCAAGCCGTACAAATCATTTGTTATGAAACCCGCGTTGCCCATCTCGCGCAAAAAGATGTTGCCGAAGAAGAGCTGACTGAGTATCCCTTGGCTGCCGATCAGGAACGTTTTTTTGCACACCTTGAAACGACACTGTTATCCACTGGATTTATCATCAAGAACCATCCTGGACAAGTGATGATGAAACTTCGCCGCTTGTTTAGTCGTGCACGGATTGAGAGTCAGGAAATGAATATCCTCAGGGGCATTTTGACGTCAATTGAGAAAGTGGCGGGTTCTAAAGAAAAATAGCCAAACCTTAATAATTAACACTAATCGCGAAGGATAAACAATGGGCGTGATAGCTAGGCTAAAAGAAGATATTGAATCTATATATCACCGTGATCCTGCGGCGCGTAGCGCGTTTGAGATCTTGGTTAACTATCCAGGCATGCATGCCATTTGGTTGCATCGGATAAGCCATAAGCTATGGAAGCGCGATTGGCGCTTAACGGCACGTTGTTTATCGACGTTTTCCCGTTGGTTGACAGGGGTTGAAATCCATCCTGGGGCAACCATAGGTCATCGATTTTTTATCGACCACGGTATGGGCGTTGTGATAGGTGAAACGGCTGAGATTGGTGATGATTGCACCCTTTATCACGGTGTCACGCTTGGTGGAACCACCTGGCAGGCGGGGAAACGTCACCCTACGTTAGCCAATAACGTGGTGGTGGGCGCAGGGGCAAAAATCCTCGGTCCTATTACCATGCACGATGGTGCGCGTGTGGGTTCTAATTCTGTTGTGGTGAAAGATGTGCCCAAAGATACCACGGTTGTGGGGATTCCTGGGCGCGTAGTGGCTACACCGTCACCGCAATCGAAAGAGAAAACTGAACGCCGCAGCGCGATGGCAAAAAAATATGGCTTCGATGCGTACGCGGTATCACCGGATAATCCCGATCCGGTGGCCAATGCAATAGGGCAGATGCTCGATCACATGCATTTGATGGACTCGAAAGTTCAAGAGTTGTGTCAAGCCATTCAAGGGCTGGGTGGCAATGTCTGCACTGAAAAACTGCCAGAGCTTGATATGGGCGAGTTCAATGATGCAGAAAAAGCGGCAGCGGAAAAACGCCATAGTGCATTAGATGAGTTTGATCCGAGTATCTAAGTTTCAAGAAATGGTTCAACGAAATGATTTAACTTAGCGGTCTAACTTGCTTAAAGGCTGACCCTTACAAGGGTCTCGTTTAGCGTTTTACTTTAGCTTATCCTGTTGTAAAGGCGCATATTGCGATCAAACCTAAGTTTGATCGCGCCATAGTACCGAGATCACTTTTATCCTGCGTTTATATCGTGCTAGATGTCGATTAATTGGCGCTTTAGCATTGAATCTTAGGCTAGAAAAAGGTTAAATACCCCACCAAGATGAAAGGGTATTGGTTATGTGCACACTCATATACTTGAGTGTTTTAGTAGGTTTTAATACTTGACTGAATTACTCGGGTATGTTGAAATAATGCATACCTGTTCGGGAGCTATGGTAGTTATGAAACTTACATCAAAAGGTCGTTATGCAGTAACCGCTATGCTAGATGTGGCAATCCACTCAGCATCGGGACCAGTTCCCTTAGCGGATATCTCTGAAAGACAAGGGATTTCGCTTTCCTATCTGGAACAACTCTTCGCTAAGCTAAGAAAACACGGTTTAGTTGCCAGTGTACGTGGACCGGGCGGTGGTTATCGCTTAGGCCTAGAAGCCAATGATATTTCAGTCGGCATGGTTGTCCATGCTGTAGACGAGTCTGTCGATGCGACTCGTTGCCAAGGACTTGGCAATTGTCAGAGTGGAACTCGCTGCTTAACCCATTCACTTTGGGGCGATTTAAGCAAACAAATTTCCGATTTTTTAGATGGTATCAGTCTTGCCGGCTTGATGCAGAAGCGAGATGTGCAATTTATCTCACTTAAGCAAGACACTATGCAAAAGGAACAAAGAGTCAGTTTATAGCGGCACTTTGTTATATATAAAAATAATTTTTGTACGTTGTATGTAGCCTCTACCAGAGACTGCTCAGTACGGAGTGTGTTATGAAGCTTCCTATCTATTTAGATTATGCCGCCACCACGCCTGTTGATCCTAGAGTCGCGGAAAAGATGTTCCAATGCATGACAATGGACGGCATCTTTGGTAATCCGGCCTCACGTTCACACCGCTACGGCTGGCAAGCCGAAGAAGCGGTGGATATTGCTCGCAACCAAGTTGCCGAGTTAATTAACGCCGATCACCGCGAAATTGTGTTTACCTCTGGCGCGACGGAATCGAACAACTTAGCGATAAAAGGTGTTGCTCATTTCTATCACAAGAAAGGCAAGCACATCATCACCAGTAAGACTGAACATAAAGCGGTTCTCGATACTTGTCGCCAATTAGAGCGTGAAGGTTTCGAAGTGACTTATTTAGAGCCTGCGGCAAACGGCATCATTCCGATGGAACGTTTAGAAGCGGCAATGCGTGACGACACTATCCTTGTCAGCATCATGCACGTGAACAACGAAATCGGTGTGATCCACGATATCGATGCAATCGGTGAGCTATGCCGTTCAAAGGGCATTATTTTCCACATGGATGCGGCACAAAGTGCAGGCAAAGTGCCTATCGATGTGCAAGCCACTAAAGTGGATTTGATCTCGATTTCTGGTCACAAAATGTATGGTCCTAAAGGTATCGGCGCCTTATATGTTCGCCGTAAGCCTCGCATTCGCTTAGAAGCGCAAATGCACGGTGGCGGTCATGAGCGTGGTATGCGCAGCGGTACGTTACCAACGCATCAAATCGTAGGTTTAGGTGAAGCTGCTGCAATCGCAAAAGCGGAAATGGCCTCTGATGACGCGCGTATCGGTGCATTACGTGACAAATTATGGAATGGCATCAAGCACATTGAAGAAACCTATATCAATGGTGATGCGATTGACCGTGTTAGCGGTAGCCTCAACGTCAGCTTCAACTATGTTGAAGGCGAGTCGTTAATGATGGCACTGAAAGATTTAGCGGTTTCATCGGGTTCGGCTTGTACCTCAGCCAGCCTAGAGCCTAGTTACGTATTACGTGCACTTGGCTTAAATGATGAAATGGCACATAGCTCGATTCGTTTCTCAATCGGCCGTTTCACAACCGAAGAAGAAATCGATCACGCTATCGAAGTAATTACTCAATCTATTGATAAATTAAGAGAAATGTCTCCTTTGTGGGAAATGTTTAAAGATGGGATCGACCTGAACCAAGTTCAGTGGGCACATCATTAATTCTGACCTTTACAATAGATAATTTTGGAGCAGTACCATGGCTTACAGTGAAAAAGTGATAGATCATTATGAGAATCCACGTAACGTTGGTTCTTTTGATAAAAACGATCCTTCGGTCGTGACCGGTATGGTAGGCGCGCCTGCTTGCGGTGACGTGATGAAACTTCAGTTGAAAATTGGTGCTGATGGCATCATTCAAGACGCTAAGTTCAAAACCTACGGTTGTGGTAGCGCGATTGCGTCTAGCTCACTGGTAACTGAGTGGGTTAAAGGCAAGACTATCGAACAAGCTGCGGCGATCAAAAACACGGATATCGCTGAAGAATTGGCATTGCCACCAGTGAAGATCCACTGTTCAATTTTGGCTGAAGATGCCATTAAAGCTGCTATCGACGAGTACAAATCGAAACAAGCTAAGTAACATCTGGAGTTAAGATGGCGATTACAATGACCCCAGCGGCAGCCGATCGTGTCAGATCTTTCTTAGTCAACCGAGGCAAAGGTGTAGGCCTGCGTCTCGGCTTAAGAACATCAGGCTGTTCTGGTATGGCTTATGTACTTGAGTTCGTTGATTCTTTAAATGATGATGATGAAGTGTTTGATATCGAAGATGTGAAAATCATCATAGATGCCAAGAGCCTTATCTATCTTCAAGGGATCGAGCTGGATTTTGTTAAAGAAGGGCTGAATGAAGGCTTCCAATTTAATAATCCTAACGCAAAAGGTGAGTGTGGTTGTGGTGAGAGTTTCACTGTTTAACCGCTAAAGTTGACGCATGAATTATTTCGAGCTGTTTAAATTTTCCCCTGCCTTCGATATTGATACCGCCTTACTTGCAGAACGCTATCGCGAACTGCAACGGGCGGTTCATCCCGATAAATTTGCCAATGATACTGATCAGCAAAAATTGCTGTCGGTGCAGCGCACGGCGCAAGTCAATGATGGTTTTCAAACCTTAAAAGATCCCATTCGCCGCGCCGAGCATATGTTATCGCTGCGTGGTATTGAATTAAGCCATGAAACCACGACAGTGAAAGATACTGGCTTCTTGATGCAGCAAATGGAATGGCGCGAGGCGTTAGAAGATATACGCGATAGTGCCGATCCTCAAGCGAGTATTGACGAGCTATATCAATCTTTTGCGCAGTACCGCGCGCAACTCACTCAGCAATTGACTCAACTGTTAACCAGTGAGCAGGCTGAAGATGCATTGTTAGCGGCAGATCAAGTTCGCAAACTCAAATTTATGGCAAAATTACACGACGAGTTGACCAGAGTCGAAGACGCTCTGTTAGATTGATTTTCCGTGTTTATGTTACTTTGCTGACTCAAGTACGCTTGAGTTGGCATTACTAAGTTGGATATATATGGCCCTTTTGCAGATAGCTGAGCCCGGTCAAAGTGCCGCGCCGCACCAACATAGACTTGCCGTTGGCATCGATTTAGGTACGACCAATTCTTTGGTGGCGGCCGTTCGAAGTGGAGAGACGGCAACCCTGCCGGACGAACTTGGACAGCATTCATTACCTTCTATCGTGCGTTATACCCAAGATTCAGTCGAAGTCGGCGCACTTGCGGCGTTGAGTTCGGCGCAGGATCCGCAAAACACGATCGTTTCGGTAAAGCGTTTTATGGGCCGCAGCCTAGCGGATATTCAAGCTGGCGAGCAATCATTACCCTACGAGTTTGCCGAAAGCGAAAACGGTTTACCTTTATTTGTGACTCCCCAAGGCCAAGTGAATCCCGTGCAAGTATCTGCGGAGATTTTACGTCCGCTGATCGCCCGCGCTGAAAAAACCTTAGGCGGCGAACTGCAAGGCGTGGTGATCACTGTGCCTGCGTATTTCGATGATGCCCAGCGCCAAGGCACAAAAGATGCCGCAGCTTTGCTGGGTGTTAAAGTGCTACGTTTGTTGAATGAACCGACTGCTGCTGCGATTGCCTATGGTTTAGATTCTAAGCAAGAGGGCGTGATTGCCATCTATGATTTAGGCGGCGGTACTTTCGATATTTCTATTTTGCGCTTGAATCGCGGTGTATTCGAAGTGTTAGCCACTGGTGGTGATTCAGCGCTTGGCGGCGATGATTTCGATCATTTACTGCAAGCACATATGCAACAAGTGTGGCAGCTTAGCGACATCGACTCACAATTAAGTCGTCAGTTGTTGATTGAATCGCGTCGAGTCAAAGAAGCCTTAACGGATGCAGCAGAAACTGAAGCAAAAGTGATCCTTGCCGATGGTACTGAACTGACGCAAATCGTTACTAAAGCTGAATTTGATGCCATGATTGCGGCATTGGTGAAAAAGACGATTGCCAGCTGTCGCCGTACCCTGCGTGATGCGGGCGTGACGACGGATGAAGTGCTTGAAACTGTGATGGTTGGCGGTTCAACGCGCGTGCCATTAGTGCGTGAACAGGTCGAAGCTTTCTTCGGTAAACCACCCCTGACGTCTATCGATCCCGATCGTGTTGTCGCCATTGGCGCGGCCATTCAAGCCGACATTTTAGTGGGTAACAAACCCGAATCGGATTTGTTATTGCTCGATGTGATCCCTTTGTCATTAGGCATAGAGACCATGGGCGGCTTAGTGGAAAAAGTGGTATCGCGTAATACCACGATTCCGGTTGCACGGGCGCAGGAATTTACCACCTTTAAAGATGGTCAAACGGCCATGGCATTCCATGTGGTGCAGGGCGAGCGTGAGCTCGTTGCCGATTGCCGCTCACTGGCGCGTTTTACCTTAAAAGGTATTCCGCCGTTAGCCGCTGGTGCTGCGCATATTCGTGTGACCTTTCAAGTGGATGCCGATGGTTTACTTAGCGTGACCGCGATGGAGAAATCCACCGGCGTGCAGTCTAGTATTCAAGTTAAGCCGTCTTTTGGTTTATCGGATACTGAAATTGCCACTATGCTGAAAGATTCGATGAAGTATGCCAAAGACGATATAGGTCGTCGTATGCTGGCCGAGCAGCAAGTGGAGGCGGCGAGGGTACTCGAGTCTTTACATGCCGCGTTAGCGAAGGATGGCGATTTGCTGAATGCCGATGAGCGTGCTCAGATCGATGCTACTATGGCCAATGTGGCGCAAGTTGCCGCGGGCGATGATGCCGATGCGATTAAGCTCGCGATTGAAAAACTGGATGAGCAAACCCAAGATTTTGCTGCCAGACGTATGGACAATTCTATTCGAGTGGCATTCAAAGGCCAGTCGATCGACAACATATAGGTGATGTAATGCCCCAATTAGTCTTTCTTCCCCATGCCGAGTTGTGCCCTGATGGCGCTGTGCTTGAGGCGAATGTTGGTGAGACCATTCTCGATGTTGCGCTGCGTAATGGCATCAATATCGAGCATGCCTGTGAAAAGTCCTGTGCTTGCACGACGTGTCACTGTATCGTGCGTGAAGGCTTTAATGATCTTGAGCCAAGTGATGAGCTAGAAGATGACATGTTAGACAAAGCATGGGGACTCGAGCCCGAAAGCCGTCTATCTTGTCAGGCTAAAGTGGTCGACACTGACATGGTGATTGAGATCCCTAAATACACGGTTAACATGGTTAGCGAAGGCAATTAATATTGCTTCGATAATGATTAAAACCAGTCCACGTGACTGGTTTTTTGCTTTTGGCGTTGAGCATTTGTGCAACTAATCTTGTCTATGCCTCTAGTTGTTTGATTTATCCTTGCGCAGGCGTATTATGCGCTCAAAATTAATGGTTGCCGGAGACCAAATGAGAATAGCGATTTTATCGCAAGGGCCAGAGTTATATTCAACGAAGCGACTCGTTGAAGCGGCTCAATTACGTGGTCATGAAGTACACGTAATCAATCCCCTTGAATGTTATATGAATATCAACATGCGGCAATCGAGTATCCACATTGGCGGGCGAGAGTTACCTGCATTTGATGCCGTGATCCCCCGTATTGGGGCGTCGATTACCTTTTATGGTTCGGCGGTGTTGCGCCAATTTGAGATGATGGGCGTCTATGCCTTAAATGATTCAGTTGGAATTTCCCGCTCACGGGACAAATTGCGTTCTATGCAGCTGATGTCACGCCGCGGTATTGGTTTGCCTATTACCGGTTTTGCCAATAAACCGAGTGATATTCCAGACTTAATTGATATGGTGGGTGGCGCGCCTCTGGTGATTAAATTACTCGAAGGCACCCAAGGCATTGGCGTGGTATTAGCCGAGACCCGCAAAGCGGCTGAGAGTGTGATTGAAGCCTTTATGGGCCTTAAAGCCAACATCATGGTGCAGGAATATATCAAAGAAGCCAACGGCGCAGACATTCGCTGTTTTGTGCTCGGCGATAAAGTGATTGCCGCCATGAAACGTCAAGCTATGCCCGGTGAGTTTCGCTCTAATTTGCACCGTGGTGGCACGGCGAGTTTAGTCAAACTGACTCCTGAAGAGCGCTCTGTAGCTATTCGTGCGGCGAAGACGATGGGATTGAATGTGGCAGGGGTTGATTTGTTACGCTCAAACCACGGTCCAGTGATCATGGAAGTGAACTCCTCACCAGGGCTTGAGGGGATTGAAGGCGCCACCACGAAAGATGTGGCGGGTGCTATTATTGATTTTGTTGAAAAAAATGCGATTAAAGTAAAAAAGGTGACGCAAGCACAGGGTTAGCACCCTTGGTGTCGAGTATTGACTACGGAATATCAACACTTGATTCACCTCCTTATGGGTAACGGCGTTAAGCACTAGCTTACCCATTCAAGCGAACCGAATAGGGGAAAACGATGACATTAACTTGGATAGATTCGTTAGATATTGCGTTGGAATTACTCGAAGCACACCCAGAGGTTAATCCTACTCAACTGCATTTCACCCAACTGTATGAGTGGGTGTTAGCTTTGAATGATTTTGCTGATGATCCTAAGCATTGCAATGAAAAAATACTGGAAGCAATTCAGCAGTGTTGGATTGATGAAAAGTAGTGAGCACAGTTGTAGTCCGGCTTTTTATGTGAGGCATCTTGTCCTTCAGAAGATTAACTAAGGTGATTTATCTCACGTATTTGCAGTGGCGCAGAGAATATTTGGCGAGAGTTTGATCACAGTCAAGTTCATTTTCAGTGGATATCGTAATTTGTTGTATATTGGTTAAGGCATTTATATGGCTTAACTTTATTATCGCAACTGCAAGGATGTTCACATGAAACTTTTGCTTGTATTGTTATGTATGCTTGTCCCTTCAATGGCTTGGGCTCATCCAGGTCATGGCGGTGTTGGTTTATTCCATCACTTGTTAGATCTTGCTCCCGCAGTCATTTTAGTCGCTTTAATTGCATGGGCTGGTATTTGGGCAAAAAACAAAAAATAATCCCATTTTTTAATGAGTTAATGAACCCTGCTAAGGATTTATCCTCCTAGCGGGGTATTTTGCGTGATCAAGCTGATTACGAATAAAGCGAATGTGCGCAATATCTCAGACTAATTTGCTATAAAGATAGGATTTAGCTTTTAAATTTCGTATAATCCGCGCGAATTTTTTAAACTTGCTGACAAAGGAAGCTAGTTATTATGGCGATCGAACGCACATTTTCTATTATCAAGCCAGATGCTGTTGCAAAAAACCACATCGGTGCTATCTACAATCGTTTTGAAACTGCTGGTCTTAAGATCGTTGCAGCTAAAATGTTACACCTGACCAAAGAACAAGCTGAAGGTTTCTATGCTGAGCATAGCGAGCGCGGTTTCTTCGGTGCTCTGGTTGCATTTATGACTTCTGGTCCAATCATGGTCCAAGTATTAGAAGGCGAAAACGCTGTTTTAGCTCACCGTGAAATTTTAGGTGCAACTAATCCAGCTCAAGCAGCTCCTGGTACTATCCGTGCTGATTTCGCAGAAAGCATTGACGAAAACGCGGCTCACGGTTCAGATGCTGTTGAATCTGCTGCTCGTGAAATTGCTTACTTCTTCAGCGCTGAAGAATTGTGTCCACGCACTCGTTAATTCGATGCTAAGACTGAAAAAGGAGCCTAGGCTCCTTTTTTATTGGCTGCAATTTAGCGAATATAGATTTCCGTGTTGCAATGAAGCTAATGCCTCTATACAAATCACACGTCAATTCAAAGTGTTAAAACTTAATTAGAGTTTGTTTTTATTAGTCTTTTTAAATTTTGCACATTTTTTTAATTTTCTTGCTTGAAATTTTCTCTCCCGTCCTTATATCTATTTCAGGATCGCTCGATGAGGATCCTAGTGTGAATTCTGTGCCGTAAGGACAGAAGATTTAACTCGGCAGACTCTACAAGCGTTTTCATCGTGAAAACCGTCCGCCAATTCTCCATATTGCTTAAGACAAGGATATGAATATGCGTAATTATGATCTAGCTCCCCTGTACCGTAGTGCCATTGGTTTTGACCGTTTAGCTCAGCTGGCAGAACATGCCGCCGCTAATAATGGCAATACTGGCTATCCCCCATATAACATTGAATTATTAGGCGAAAATCGCTATCGCATTACTATGGCCGTGGCCGGATTCTCAATGAATGAACTTGAGATCAGCAGTGAAGGTGAGAAATTACTGGTGAAAGGCAACAAAGCTGAAAGCCAAACCGAGCGTAAATACTTGTACCAAGGCATAGCGGAACGCGGTTTTGAGCGCACTTTCCAACTGGCAGACTATGTCACTGTGCTCGGCGCAAGTTTAGAAAATGGCTTACTCAATATTGATTTAGTGCGTGAAATCCCTGAAGCGTTGAAACCACGCAAAATCGAGATCACTTCATCGCGCTTGCTAGACAGCCAGTCATAATTGACACTGTGGTAACCACCTAAAAACAAGGGGAGCATAATGCTCCCCTTGATGTTTTTGTGTTCACGCAAAAATGTCCGCGAGATTTCCGTGAGAAAGCTACGCTTTCATGGCCTTTTCTCCGCGAGCCAAACCCACCACACCGGAGCGAGAGACTTCGACCAATTTAGTCACTTCACCTAGTGCATGGATAAACGCATCGAGTTTCTCTGATGTGCCGACCATTTGGATGGTATATAAATTGGCGGTGACATCGACAATTTGGCCGCGGAAAATGTCCGCCATCCGTTTAACTTCTTCCCTAAACTCGCCTTGGGCGCGGACCTTGATAAGGGCTAATTCCCGTTCAATATAAGCAGACTCGGTAATATTCGAAACTTTTAACACATCGATTAACTTATGCAGCTGCTTCTCTATCTGCTCTAACACCATTTCATCGGCAACGACCGTGATGTTAAGCCGCGACAGTGTGATATCGTCCGTTGGCGCCACCGTTAAACTTTCAATGTTATAACCGCGCTGTGAAAACAAACCGACCACACGAGACAAGGCGCCGGATTGGTTTTCTAATAATACAGATATAATTCGACGCATTAGCATTTCTCCGTCTTAGTCAGCCACATTTCATTCATCGCACCACCGCGGATCAACATGGGATACACGTGCTCAGTTTCATCCACCATGATGTCGATAAAGACCAGTCTGTCTTTCATCGCCAGCGCTTCTGCCATTTTTGACTCAAGTTCGGCGGGATCGCTGATCGTCATACCTACATGGCCATAGGCCTCGGCAATTTTGGCAAAATTAGGTACTGAATCCATATAGGAATGTGAGTGACGGCCAGAGTAAATCATGTCCTGCCATTGTTTAACCATGCCAAGGAAACGATTGTTTAAGTTGATAATTTTAACCGGCGTATCATATTGCAGCGCGGTCGAAAGCTCTTGAATGTTCATCTGGATTGAACCATCACCCGTGACACAGACAACCGTGGCATCAGGCATCGCCATTTTAACCCCCATTGCGGCGGGTAGGCCAAACCCCATGGTGCCTAGACCCCCTGAGTTGATCCAGCGGCGCGGCTTATCGAACGGATAGTACAAGGCGGCAAACATCTGATGCTGGCCAACATCAGAGGCGACATAGGCATCGCCATTGGTCAGCTTATACAAGGTTTCAATCACTTGCTGTGGTTTGATGCGACCACTGTTTTTGTCATAGGCCAGACAATCGCGGCCGCGCCATTGCTCAATATCATTCCACCAAGTGGCGATGGCATCGTTGTCATTGTGCTCGTTCGATTCATCTAACAGTGTCAACATGCTGTCTAAAATACTGTCGGCCGACCCTACGATGGGAATGTCGACGTGGATAGTTTTTGAAATAGACGAGGGATCGATATCTATGTGCAAAATGGTCGCGTTCGGGCAATATTTTTCCACATTATTAGTGGTTCTATCGTCGAAGCGCACACCTATGCCGAAGATCAAATCGCAGTTATGCATAGTCATGTTGGCTTCGTAGCGACCGTGCATCCCTAGCATGCCTAGGCTGTTTTTGTGGGTACTTGGAAAAGCCCCCAGTCCCATGAGTGTGCTGACGACGGGAATATTTAATCTCTCAGCTAATTGTAAAATTTGCTTATCACAACCCGAGATAATGGCGCCGCCACCGACATAGAGCACAGGCTTTTTAGCCGCTAATAGTGCCT
The DNA here is from genome assembly GCF_015767295.1 of Shewanella sp. DW31. NCBI lineage: Bacteria > Pseudomonadati > Pseudomonadota > Gammaproteobacteria > Alteromonadales > Shewanellaceae > Shewanella > Shewanella sp. DW31. The sequence goes on along the minus strand of NZ_JADWMP020000004.1, from coordinate 15,400 downwards.
GTATTCCACGACGGATCTGTCCTTTATGCCCCGAGGTTGTCGGGTTGTACGAGCGCATTTTCACGCTTTCGGGATAAATATATTCGTGCAGCAGCGCTGGGTTTAAGCAATCTTTTGGTAGGTCGACGACCACAGGCCCAGGACGGCCGGTAGAGGCAATATAAAAGGCTTTTTTTATCGTTTCAGGGATTTGAGTGGGATCTTTAACTAAAAAGCTATGTTTGACCACTGGACGAGAGATACCGATCATATCGCATTCTTGGAAGGCGTCATTACCGATAAGGTTGCTCGGTACTTGACCCGATAATACGACGAGGGGAATAGAGTCCATGTAGGCGGTGGCAATACCGGTAATCGCGTTGGTGGCACCGGGTCCTGAAGTGACTAATACCACACCCACTTTACCCGTGGCACGGGCGTAGCCATCGGCCATGTGTACGGCGGCTTGTTCGTGGCGAACGAGTATGTGTTCAATACCTGGGATAACGTGCAGGGCGTCGTAGATATCTAAAACTGAACCGCCAGGATAGCCGAAAATATGCTTTACGCCTTCATCAATCAAAGAACGCACTATCATGCTGGCGCCGGATAACATCTCCATGTGGAACTCCTATTGCATAGTACCGTTACGGTAAACAGTATTTTGTTACAGCGACGGTAATCGCTCTAAAAATTAAGCCTGAAGGGTAATTCAGACTCCGAAATGCTGAACTGACTTCGTAGAAGACAAGTGATTCATCCTTAGGATGCAGCAACTGTTGCAATGAACAGAATTTCATCATATTCAAAAAAAACAACATTTCAAGCCTTTTATGTAAAAAATAACCAACTTGAAACAATTTCACGTTTGAATGGCTGGATAACTTGCTGGAATCGCCAAGTAATCTAGGCTGATTTATGAGCTTATCTTATATTTTTCAGATTGTTAAATACTTAAAAAGCAAAAACGGCACTGAAAGTGCCGTTTTGGTGTGGGACGTTAGATAAGCAGATACTTAACTGTTGCGATTAAATATTACTTATTTGCTACATTAGTGAAAGCCAATGCGCTGTTTTATGCGATCAAACATGTGTTGTAGATGAGGCATTGGCATCCATGATTTCTTAAAAATAGACCCTTAAAAATAGATCCTTAAACCGTCGGCTGTATTTGATGCTTTGGACGATTGAATTGGCAAATGCCGACTAACACAATAGAGCCTAACATGAGGGCAGAGAAAGGCACTGCTGTGCCATCATAGAACACCGCTAATAACGGCCCCGCTAACGCGCCACAGCCAAATCTTAAGGTGCCAATAACCGCCGTTGCCGTTCCGGTTTCTTGTTTGAACTTCATCAGCACTATCGCATCGGCGTTGACCGACATCACCCCTAGGCTGCCCATCAAAGGAATAAGCATGATCACGGTAAAATGATAGCTCATATCCAGTAGGTTGACGGTTAATAAACCTGCCCCCGCAATAGCACCAAAAAAGGTTGATACGTGCAACATACGCAGCGAACCATAGCGGCCGACAATGCGAGTATTAATGATATTGGCCAACATCAAAGCGCCAACGTTGGTGCTAAACAAGATGGCAAAATAGGATTTATCTAAGGCAAAGACTTCCATATAAACGAAGGGTGATGCGGTGAGATAACAGAAAAACGCAAAAGACGTTAACACGCCGCTGGCAATGTTTAACTTAACGCCAGATCGGGAAAATACGGTCGCATAGGCACCAAGAAACGATTTTTGGCTGCGGGTATCCATATCTTTATCGCTGGGCATTTTTAGCGCAAACAGCACGAGTAATAACAGGGTTGCGGCATAGGCAGATTGAATGAAGAAGATTAAATGCCAATCACCGAGTTCTAAGATAACGCTGCCAATGCTAGGTGCCAGTAATGGCGCTAACATCATGATTAAACTCACGTAAGACATACCTTTGGCGGTATTGTCGCCATAGACTTCTTTGATGTATCCCGGCACCACCACAGTCGCTGCTGCGCCGATAAAGGCCTGCAAAAAGCGTAGCCCAAGAAAGACTTCGACTTGACCAGCAAAACCAATCAGTAAACTGGTTAGCATAAAGCCACTCAGCCCCATTATCACCATAGGGCGACGGCCAATGCGGTCAGCTAAGGGGCCAAAACACAACATGCCCAGTGCATAACCTGCTAAGTAGATACTCAGGGACTGTTGCACTGTTGTGATATCGGTATGAAAACTAAGGGCCAATGTCGACATCGCAGGTAAGTACATGTCGATGGCTAATGGTGTGATCGCGACAATCGCCGCTAGCATGGGAATAAGCAGTGCTAAATTCGGTATACGTCTACCGTTATGGGCAGAAGGTTGTGATTGTGGGTCCACTGTTACCTCGGGTGGCGAAAGAATTGAAAGCGTATTTCTCAGGGTTATGCGGCGTGGTTTAAATTGTACTAGGACAATTCACTCTAATCCGTCCATTTTTAGCCAGCATCTTGCGCTAATTGGCAGTGTTTGGGGAAAAGTGAATTGTGCTTCGATCAATTTTCACGGTAAGGCATTAAGCAATAGCATAGTAAAGCGCTAGGACAAATAAACCAATCTTTGCGATGATTTCTTTACCGTATTTTACCGATTAAATTGTAACTAAGTAGCAAGTCTCAATAATCGAGGCATAACCTTGGCGGCTCGAGCCGTTATCCTCCAATATGCTTCATTCAAAAGTGTTAGTTGTCATCTGAGTGTCACTGCTTTGTCATCTAGATGTCTTTTATGCTGACTAATTTAGTGGGCTTTAGCTTCACCCTACTAAAAATAAAATATTCAGGAATGACACGATGAAAACACAACGACTCCCGCTTGCAGCCGCCATTATGGCGAGCTTATTACTCGGTGCTTGCAGCGGTGATGATGGCGCAGCAGGTGATAAAGGCGACAACGGCTTAAATTCACTGGTTAAAGTGACCGCATTAACTATTGGTGATGCAAATTGTCCCGCCGGTGGTCAGCGTATCGATACCGGATTAGATGCCAACCATAATGGACAATTGGATAACAGTGAAATTGCAGTCGCGCAAACCCAATATGTTTGCCAGCCACAAACTGCAAGCTTAAAAGCTGAGTTAATTGGTCGTCATCAGACTGGCGTTTATGGCTTAAGTGCCGCCGAAATTGTTGAATATCATAGTGCTTCAAACCGTATTTTTGTGGTTAATGCGATCAGCGGCAAAGTCGATATTATCGATGGCAGCTTATTAGCGACTGCATCAAACGCCACAGATCCTTTAGCATTGAATAATCTCGACAAATTAGCAGAACTCGATGTTGCTAAGGATGTGGGTCAAACCTTTATGGGTAGCATTAACAGCGTGAGTATTTCAGGCAACTTGTTAGCGGCTGCCATTGAGCGTGGTGACGCTGCAGGCAATAAAACACAAGCCAATGGTTTTGTGGCTTTTTATCAGCTTAACGGCACAGATGCTCCGCAGTTTATCAGCGCCGTCGAAGTCGGTGCTTTACCCGATAATGTGGTGTTCACCCACGATGGTAAAACCTTACTCGTGGCCAATGAAGGCGAACCTAATCCTGCTTATACCTTAGATCCTGAAGGTAGTGTTGCGCTGATTGCTATTACTGACGGTAAGCCCGCAGCTACTGCGACCATCATAAATTTTAGTGCGTTTAATCAGGGCGGGGCGCGTGCAAGTGAAATCACCGCTGACATTAAAATTAATGGCCCAATGGCGAGTGTGGCGCAGGATTTAGAACCTGAATATATCGCCATTAGTCAAGATAACCGCCGTGCATTTGTCAGTTTACAAGAGAACAATGCTGTTGCCGTGATTGATATCGCCAATGCGAAAGTCTCTAAGATTTTACCGCTAGGCCTCAAAGATTACGGGCTTGATGTGAATAAAATTGATGCGAGTGACAAAGACAATCTTGTGAACCTGCAAAGCTACACTGGGGTGTACGGCATGTATCAACCCGATACCCTTGCTAGTTACCGTTGGAATAACACTGACTTTATTGTGACTGCGAATGAAGGTGACTCCCGTGACTATGCGGCTTTTTCGGAAGAAGCCCGCGCAGGGGATTTAATGCTCGACCCGAATCACCCACAATTTGCCGCCGCAAAAGATAAAACCCAATTAGCGCGTCTTAAGGTAACGACGAGCATGGGTGACGACGATAAGGACGGCGACTACGACAAAGTCGTGAGCTTTGGTGCTCGTTCCTTCTCGATTTGGAATGCTGATGGTCAGCAAGTGTTTGACAGTGGCAGTGATTTTGAGCGTATTACCGCCGCACTACTGGGGGATAAGTTCAACAATAACAACGAAGAAAATAAAGGTGATAGTCGCAGCGATGACAAGGGGCCAGAGCCAGAAGCTTTAGCCCTAGGCCAAATTGGTCAACGACTATATGCCTTTGTTGGTTTAGAACGTACCTCTGGCTTTATGATCTATGACGTGACTAATCCTTTTGATGTGCATTTTGTCGACTATGTTGTTAATCGTGATTTTGAAGCTGACTTCGTTGTCGATACCGCTACAGGTGCAGTCAAAGGTGATGCAACATTGGCGGGTGATTTAGGGCCAGAAGGGATGAAATTTGTCAGTGCCGATAAAAGCCCTAACGGTAATCCTTTGTTAATCATAGGCAATGAAGTCAGTGGCACCACGAGTGTTTACCAACTCAAGATCAAGTAATTGAGTTTTATTCAGTCACCTGAGCATCGCGCTTTGGACGTGGGCCTTGTGAGTTCTTGATATAACCGCTCTAAAATCCACCATTGGCGGCATGAATACCGCCAATGGTGAGGGCTTAGGCTATCCAACCGAGCCATAACCACCACAGATAATTCAGTGGAATAAGTGCAACTAGAGTTATTGCCGCTAGAGGTAAGGTGATGCGAAGTAGTTTAGTTAATGGCTCTTGGGATAATTGCATCGCCAAAATCAAAGGAGCCACCTGATAAGGAAAAATCACGGTTGAGAAACCGATCACCTGCGTCATTAATACCGCAGGGGTGGAGAAGCCAGTTGTATTGGCAAAGTCTGCTGCCATGGGGGATAACACAGTCGGCACGCCTGGAACCGTTGCCACTAATCCCGTTAGCGTCGCGATTAACGATAACGACATAAAATTCAGGAACGATGCCCCTTGCTGCAAGGGTAACCATTCACTGAACAGTTGACCTAGCGCAGTGCCGAGCCCGGAATGATTGACCAATGCTCCCAGACCTAAGGCCGCCGCGACAAAAATGACGGTCGACAAATCCACCGAACTATTAAAACTCTTAGGCTCAAGTACTCCCCATTTGGGGAGCAATAACAAGATAGCCGTTGTTAATCCTACCCAAGCGGGATTGATGCCGTGCAGCGAGTCAGTCACCCAAAAGAGCAAAGTAATAGCCAGTAATAGTGCAACTTTCTTTTGCATACCAAGATGATAGGTTTCTTTTTCAATGACGTGTTTAGGCTGGCTTTTATCAATATGGGCAGGAAATAGAAAGATAACTAGCGCCACAATCAATATTGATTTGAGTAAGCCAAGGATTGGAAAATGCAATAAGAGATACTCAGTATAACCAAAGTGGATATTGAATAGATTCTCACTGGAACCCGCTAATATCATGTTGGGAATATTCGCGGGCAATACGGCAAAACTGGGCATGTTACACGCCAGTGCCAAGGCGGTCGCAATGCCTATCCGTCCATGGCTACCACGAGCAAAACCGACTTGCTCGGCTAACGCCATACCAATAGGCACCAGTACCACTGCACGGCCAACGGATGAGGGCATCACAAAGCCAAGCAGTACAGCACTAAAGACCAAACCCGCAATTAAGCGTGGATAACTTGTGGTCAGTATGGGGGCAATCAAACTGGCCATTCTGCGACTTAAACCTGACTGAGTGATGGCACTGCCGATCACAAACCCCGAAATGATTAACCACACCGCAGTTGAGCCGAATCCGGAGAAAAGTATACTCGGCTCAATGAGTTTAAAAATGGTGGCAAGGGCAAAAAAGATTAACCCCGCCATAAAGGGCGGGAAGAAACCTGTGCTCCAAAACATCAAGGTCACTAACACTACGCCTGCGCTGTAGGAAAACACCGCGGGATGCTGACTTAGCGGAAAAAGCGCAAGTAAAGTAGCGATCAACAGTGCACTGAAAAACACTAGCTGTTTAACGCCAATAAAACGTTTCATGTTTACCGACCTATTGGGTTGAATACGTAAAAGATGCCTACTAAGATAACTGACTTGGTTTGGCGTTTTAAGAAGGTAATATGTCAAAGTATGTTCCTAAAGCGACATTGTTAACACCCAGTGATGCGGCGTTTATCATAGATGCCAATCGGCCCGTGCTGACCCATACTCGCAATATGGCGGCGGAAGCGGGCATCGAGCCTCACTCGCACCCGCGGGGTCAGCTACTTTGGGCCGCCAAAGGTTTGTTACGTGTTCGCAGTGAAAATGCCGTCTGGGTGGTACCCTCAACCCATGCCGTTTGGATCCCTTGCAATTTGCCCCATCAAGTGAACAGTGAAACCCACGCCCATACTCGCAATATTTATATTGACCCTAGCTATGGCGTTAGGCCACAGGATACGCAAGTAGTGATGGTGACTATGACAGCGCTGATGCGCGAATTAGTGCTTAAACTTTGTGAAAGTTCACATCTTATGGACAGTGGACAACTGCATCGGCTGGGTTTGGTTGCCATCGATGAGCTCCAAACTCTGGACAGTCTGGATGCCCATTTACCCGCAGGCTCAGATCCAAGACTCAGCCGCTTGATCCAAACGCTGATCCGACGTCCAAAAGTGAGTTACTCACTGACCGAGTTAGCCGAAATGGGCGGCGCGAGTGTGAGAACGATTGAGCGACTATTCAAAGCTGAAACTGGGCTTACTTATCGACAATGGCGGCAAAGGTTTCGTTTGTTAAATTCGCTTGAGAGCTTAAGCCAAGGGGAGAGCACGACTAGGGTGGCCCATAGTCTAGGTTATCTGAGTGTCAGCAGTTTCAGTGCCGCTTTTAAAATGCAATTTGGTTGCACGCCGCAAGATTATCCGCAGCATAAGCCTATGAAAAGTGCGAGCTAAAGCAGGCACAATAACATCGTCTATAAAAAGGCTAGAACAACATCTGTGAGTTATTCTAGCCTTAATCAATCAAAGTATCGTTAAGCTAATGCGCAATTTTAATTGGCTATTTCAACTGATTATTTCAATGCCGCTGGGACGATAGGGTAGTTATCCCAGACTTGGCCGTCGGTCATAGATCGCACCAGTTTGATGTATTCGGCATGGGTCCAAGCGAGCGGCGTGGCCGAGTTAGTGCCTTGTCCGAGTTGGTAATGGTAGCGGGTGGCGTCGCCGACACCGTCCCAGGCTTGCTCGGGTAACATCATGCCCGCATTCGCAAAGGTTTCCATGCCCTGCACATAGGTGTTGATCAACTGCTGCTTGGTTTGCTGGGCGTTATTGCCTGTTAGCTCACCTTTCGCTTGGGCGAGTGCTAATTCAAAATGACCACGCTCGCCGGTGAAGAAGGGCCAGACTCGGCCGCGTTGATCGGCGCTGTTGCTGCCGGATTCCGCATAGTTATTGCCAGAAACCGTATCCTCACCGTAGCCGTCGTTGCCATAACGTCTAAAGCCTGGGATAGTGCTGCCATCTTTGGCGGTAAACTCGTATTTTATGCGTAGGTTGTGCTCAAGCTCTGTATTATCAATCAGTTGAAGACTTTGATTGATGAGCTTATCGGTTGCACCGCGCACGCCATAACGCACTAGTTCTAAAAATCCGCCATCGAGGATCTGACGTTGATCTAAACCTTGCTTACCATTATTTGCCGCCAGTGTATCGCTAGTATTTGGCTTTCCATTCGGGCTTAAACGTAAATAGTAAGGCGCGCTGACTCCAGTGCTGTTCTTCAATAATCCTTGGGTGGTGACTAAGTGTTTTTCTAAACTATTACTTAAGTCTTTGGCGGCGGTAAGATAACGGACGCTGGAGTCGGGATCCTTGGCTTCTTTGGCAATTTCACTCGCGGCAACAAGACCGGCGATCACGGCAGCCGTTGTAGAGGGGGAGTAACCCGCTTGTTCTTCCCAACGTTCTTGCTGAGTTTTAGGTGGGGTGATTTGGGTGTGATTCCAATCCAGATTGACGTCACCGCCGCTGATCAAAAAGTCCGCTGCACCTTTGAGCATCTCTTGATACCAGTGACTGATCTCATCAGGGGTGAGTACGCCCGCTTGCCAGAGTTTCCAGCCGAGCATGATAGGCATGGCGGTTTGATCGAGCTGTACACCGACCCATTCAATTTGGCCATCCACATGGGTCTTTTGCAGGAACCAACCTGGCGTACCTGTATAGTCGGGCGTCTTTTCGGTCACTTGCACTTTTTTCAGGTATTCGAAGGCCACCTTGGGCGTTTGCGTGTCACCCATGGCGAGGAATGCCATGGCGCATTGGTAAAAGTCGCGCGGCCATACTGCTTTATAGCCAGTGCTCGGCACGGCTGCCGAAACCGTATCGCCCCAAGGATTAGATAACGAGGCGATAAGTGCGCCCGCATAGGTTTTATCTTCCTGCGCTTTCAAGACCATAGCACTGGTATACAGCAGCTTGCCGCTATCTGTGGTGTTGTTAGCCATGTTAGCGATGGCGGGCAGTGAGCTTAGGTAACCCTGCCAGCCGGCATTGTAATGGCTGAGCACAGCATCATAACCTGCGGCTAAGGTGGCATCGGCATTGGCTAAACTCTGTGCTTCATCTTTACCAAAACCGATGGCGAGATTAAAGGTGACGGGTTTGGCTTTGATGAGCGTTGGGTAGCTTGCGGTAAAGGCGATATTGCCAACGGTCGATTTATCTTGCGCACTGGTCGTTTGATAGGGCGTATCGAGTTTGCCGTTATCGGCCAAATCGGCTAGGCCATCGGAGACACCGACAAAGCCAGCCGTAGCCTGCACAAAATTCAGATCGGATTTTACCGTCATTACGCTACTGTCTTTGGCGGCGGTATAGGCCACCAGCGCCTGATTATTAGCATGAGTGTTGGCATGATTGTCAGTATGAGTGTCGATGCGGCCGATATCATTGGCGCCCGCATTGTCGATATGCGGATTGACATACAAATGCGGTGTAATGCCATCTTCAAAGGCGGTAAAGGTGACACGCATCATCAAAGTGTCGCGGTCGGGATCGGTAAAGATATGCTTTTCAATCTGATACTTACCTTCAACATCTTTATTGATAATTTTATAGGCAAGGGATTGTGGGCGACCATTAGCATCTGTATCTAAATATTCTATGCTGCTGATAGTGTTCTCTTTTTCGGTATCGACAAAGCCATTACCTGTGACTACAAATTGCAGTTCTTTGAGCTGCGCATTATGGATAAGACCATACATGGTTTCGGTTAAAATACCTTGGGCGAGGGAGAACCAAACGCGGCTAATGGGATTTTGCTTAGCATCTTGATATTGACCTTGGGTATAAGGCTCGTAAGACGTCCCAATACCAGTTTTACCCGAAAATGCCCAAGTCGGCGCTTTACCCGGTGCGCCGGGCGCAACCCGCTGCACATTTGGCGCGGCATTCACACTTGTGGCAGTTGTTGCTGAATTCGATGTGGGTGAACAGGCCGCTAACCCTATTATCCCTAATAGGCTTGCGGCGACGGCAAGCGCTAGGCGGCTGCGTCTTGTTAACGCTTGTGTGTGACGGTTTTGGCTGGTATGCAGATCCTGCTGCGGCGTAGGACTCGATTCCATCTCGTTCTCCCCAAATAATGGTTTTATTTTTATAGTGATTGAATTGATAAAGATATTTTATGCTGCTGTGATTAGCCAAATGACCGAATTCACCGCGCTTAACATGCATTGCTGCATGTCGCCTAATGTGTATCGCTGTTATAAAGAGCTAACTTTTATTCGTTAATTTGCTTGTGGCTTTCGTGATTGAGTGGGTCTTGCGGTTCATCGCTGCACTTTGATTATTTGAGTTATTTTGTTCGACAATGTCTTGGTTGACAAATAATACGGCAATGCCTGCACACATCATCAAGACGCCACCTGTGATCAGTGCATAAATAGGTTGACCATCGAACAGACCATTGAGCACTAAACCCAGCACACTGGCGGCAAGAAGCTGCGGGATGACGATGAAGAAGTTAAAAATCCCCATGTAAACGCCCATTTTTTGCGGGGGTAACATGCCCGACAACATGGCGTAGGGCACAGATAAAATTGACGCCCACGCGATACCGACACCAATCATAGGCAGCCATAACAGGCTTGGGTCTTTAATAAAAAAGAAACTAATCAAACCTATACCACCACAGAACATATTGACTGTGTGGGTCAGCTTGATGCCAATACGCTTAGCCAGCATAGGAATAAAAATTGCGGCAATGGCGGCAAAACCATTGTAGGAGGCGAATAGTACGCCGACCCAATCTGCGCCGTCGTTATAAGCCTGGGACAACACATCGCTGCTGCCAAAATGGTAAGACGTCACGGCGGCAGTGGTGTAAATCCACATGGCAAACAGTGCGAACCAAGAGAAAAACTGCACGATCGCCAGTTGATGCATGGCTTTGGGCATATGGAACAAGTCATCGACCACGCTAAATACCATGCCGAGCTTATTGCGTTCAGCGGGTTGTGAATTGCCCAAACGCAGCGCGCAATACAATTGCAATGGGCCAAAGGCGAAAATTCCTAAGCTCAAGATATACAACTGCTTATCTAAATCCTGAGCCCAAATAGCGAAGGTGAGCAGGGCGCCGAGACCCATCCACACGAAGGAGGCAAATTGATAGTCCTTGCGGGTACGAGTGCGGGCTAAAGTTTCATCTTCAGCATCGGCTTGTTTTGCGTTAAAGGCGGCTAATTCTTCAGGGGAATATTCTCTTGACGATACGACAGTCCAAGTGACCGCGAGCAATAATACTGTGCCGCCAAAATAGAAGGCATAACGCACTGAATCGGCAATTTCACCCGCTGGTGCAGTATTCGCAACATCAAAAAAGTGAGTCAAAATATAGGGTAAGGCCGAAGCGACCACTGCGCCAATACCGATGAAAAAGCTTTGCATGGCATAGCCTTGGGTACGCTGGCTTTTCGGTAAATTGTCACCGACGAAGGCTCGAAACGGCTCCATGGCGATGTTGATCGAGGCATCCATGATCCATAACATGCCAGCGGCAATCCACAGGGTAGGCGAGTGCGGCATGATGAAAATGGCAAGGGTAGTAAAAATCGCGCCAATCAAAAAATAGGGGCGGCGACGGCCAAGGCGTCCCCAAGTGTTATCACTCAAATAACCAATAATAGGTTGAACCAATAAACCCGTCAGTGGTGCGGCAATCCACAGAATGGGAATTTCATCGATAGAAGCCCCTAAGGTTTGAAAAATGCGGCTGACGTTGGCATTTTGCAGGGCAAATCCAAATTGAATACCTAAAAAACCGAAACACATATTAAAAATTTGCCAGAAACTCAACTCAGGTTGTTGCTTGAATGCATGCGGCAACTGAGGTGCTGCGGCTTGATGGGGATCTTGCTGGTAATTCGAAGACATTGAACTTCCTTTCTGTTGCCGGCAGTCGTTCTGCCTTGAGTGCTTATTGTTTTAATTGTTTTGCCTAGCAATGGATTGGCACTGTACTTTGCTTTTATGTGGTGAGCTATTTCATCACAGCCAAGAGCATACAATAAAAGCTAAGAGTCAGATTTATGGCTTATTCATGGTGCTTTCGCGCATGCCATGAATGTACTCTGTGAAAAAATGGCGAATATACTCCTCCCTCAGAAGCATATTCGCCGATAAATTCATTTCAAATTTGGACCTAACACCTTAATTCAAAGGGATTAGCCCAAGTGAGTGGCCTAAAGCCAGTCAGCAGAAAGAACTTAAGCCTGATAGCAATCCTTGTATGTAACCCTATCAGAAACGACCTCACAGATTTCAAACCCCACAAGCAGAGGGTGAAACGAGCGGATTTATAGTAGCCTCGGCGTAGATTTTTGCACAACTGCTTACATACGTATTCATCATGGCTTAGTAACTGGATGGAAACATAGGTGTAACGCATCTAGACGGTTTATCAATAGTCATAGGCTTGCTGGAATGCTCAAATAACTCTCTAATCTTGTTGGAATACTTGATGATCAGTCATTGCATTATTTTTTAGAAAAAAGGGTATTGTTATTGCGGATGTTAACTGAGTGATAAAATCAACCGCAGCATAACTGACGGCGAGTTAAATGCACTTAATAAGAGTCAGCATGCAATAAATATCCAGTACGGATGCCGATAGCTTGACTCGAAAGTCGCGCACTCTGCACTATGATAATAGCCAGCCTAGATATGGTGGGATCAGATAGGTACTTAGCTTATGATGATCGCCAGATTAAGCGTTTTTCGTTCGATTATTTTAAATTTTTTCAGTTGATTAAAGGATCCCTATGTTTGTTGTCTCGCTTACCTATAAAAAGCCAATTGCAGAAGTGGAGTTACATTTAGCCGCCCATATTGCTTATCTTGATGAGTATTATGCCGCAGGGACTTTTGTCGCCTCGGGTCGTAAGGTGCCACGTACCGGTGGCGTCATCCTCGCCAAGGCTGAAAGTCGTGCGGCGCTAGAGGCTATTTTGCAGCAAGATCCTTTCTGCATTGCCGATGTTGCTGAGTTTGAGGTGATAGAGTTTGTGCCGACTAAAACGGCGCCAGGGTTAGAGCCGTTGCTTGAAGTGATTTAACCTACATCTTTGTTTGAAAATTATTCCGTGTACTTGGTTATAACAGGCTTGGCGGGTTGGGGGACATAGAGTTCCGCCCATTTGGGTGTTAGTCGGTGTTTATGCTGTTTTCGGGGCGAACTTTTCCGATATTCTGCGACCTAGTTTGGTATTATGCCGTTTTCCATCTTGAAACCTTACGCAGGTTTCCGCTGCGCGAGTCCCGCTTTTTATGTCTATTCAAACGCTGTTATCGACGGCTCTGGCGAAACGCCATGATTTTTTACAACAAGCTGAACAGGATAAAACCGATTGTTTTCGGGTGTTCCATGGCACAGTTGAAGGCGTGAGTGGCTTGAATGTCGATCGCTACGGCGATGTTTGGTTAGTGCAGAGTTTTCATCAAACCTTAACTGACGAAGAGTTGGCTGATGTCGGCACTGTTTTGTTGCAACAGGCCGATTTGCCGATTGTGTATAACGATCGTTCTTTAGGCCATTCCCGTGTATTGAATGCCTTATCACCCGCACTGACAGAGATTGCGAGTTCTGAGCGAGTAATGCAGGAAAATGGCATCAAGTTCAGCACTAAACTGCGCCACGAAGGACAAGATCCGCTGTTATTCCTCGATATGCGTATTGGCCGCGAATATGTGCGGGCACACAGTCAAGATAAAACTGTGCTTAATTTGTTTTCCTACACCTGCGGCATTGGTACTGCGGCAGCCATCGGCGGCGCGACTCAGGTGATGAATGTTGATTTTTCTTCCTTTGCTTTAGCGACGGGCAAAGCGAATGCGGTGTTAAATCAGGTGTCGAATGTATGTGAGTTTGTGCAGAGTGATGCGTTTCCGGCCCTGCGCCAATTGGCAGGCTTGAGTGTGGGAGGGCGTCGCAATCAAAAATTACCGAGTTATCCCAAATTGGCGCAAACCCAGTTTGATCTGGTGTTCCTCGATCCGCCGCGTTATGCCAAGAGTGCTTTTGGTATTGTCGATTTGGTCAATGATTATCAAGGTTTGTTTAAGCCCGCATTAATGGCGACCAAAGTCGGTGGCACTATCGTTTGCTGTAACAATGTGGCGAAAGTCGAGCGCCAAGCATGGTTTGACAGTTTAGAGCGCTGCGTTGAAAAACAAGGCCGTACAGTCACTACGCACACTTGGCTTGATCCCCATGAGGATTTCCCTTCGTTCGATGACAATCATCCACTTAAAATAGTGGCACTGACATTAAGTTAACTATACAAACGGCATAGTGATAAGAACTACATAGTGATATTAACAAGCAGGGCACCCGATTCGGTGCCCTGTTTATTTGTCCATTTATTTGCCGCTAGATGGGCTGTAAATGGAAGGCTATCGCGATGCGGTTCCAGCCATTAATGGCAATGATTAAGCTGGTGAGGTCGACAATTTCTTTCTCGGAATAATGCTCTGCAAGCGCCGCATATTGACTGTCATGCACGGGCGCAGTGGCAACTTGGGTTAAGGTTTCTGTCCAGAGCAGTGCTGCACGTTCCCGTTCATTAAAGATTCCATCGACCTCCTGCCAAGCGGCAAGTAAATCTAAACGCAGCTGTTCTTCACCGTCGCTTCTGGCTTCCTCGGCGTGCATTCGCTGACAAAATGCGCAGCCATTGAGTTGCGATGCTCTAAGCTTGACTAAATGCACCAGTAATGGCGAAAAGTGGGAGTCGCCGGCTGCTTTGTCTAAGCTGAGCAGTGCGTTAGCGAGTACGGGTTGTAGCTGGTAAATTTGCTGGCGTGGTATACGTTCTGACATAAAAGCCTCCTATAAGCTGAGGCTTCAATCTAAGCGGTTAGCGCGACGTAGGATTGGAGATTTGCGACATTTTACGCTTTTTGTATTGTCCTGGAGTTTGCTGTGTCACCCGTACAAAGTGTTGATGTAGATGGGCTTGATCGTAAAATCCGCAATCGAATGCGACTTGCACTAGGCTGAGGTTAGGTGATTGGCTGAGTAAGTTTCGGGCGATTTTGACTCTGTTTAATTGCAGTAACTGCGCGGGTGACAATCCGGTTTCTTGTTTAAATCTTCGTTCAAATTGACGGCGGCTTAAGGGCAGTTGCCTATAGAAATCCTCTAAACTGGCTTGGGTTTGAGTAAGCTTTGGTAAACTCGCCTGCACTAAGCTAATCATAGCGCTTTTATGTCGAGATAAGGCCGCATCACATTGCTGCTGGGTGAGCTGCAATAACCAGTGCTCAAGTAGGGCGACGCGTTGGGCTGGCTGATTGGTTTCCGCCAGTTTCGATAGCAGTTGATCCAATCCTGTTAGCTGTAATTGCGTCGCATCAATAGTCGTCACTGATGAAGTAGACAGAATATCTTGCAGTTCAATGCCGAGTAAATGAAACGCGCCGCCGGGGTGAAAGCGAACTGTCATTAGCTCGATTCCTGGTAAAAAGGCGTGGGAATGTCGGCTCTGACCACAATGAAATAACACTTGAGGTTCATCGCCACTGAGTGTTTGAGTTGGGAAATAGAAATGCAGGCTAGTGCCGCCGTCTGGGTAAAGAATCCGCTTCTTAGAAGGCGGCTTTGACTTGCCCCTGGAAGGGGCTATTCCAAGAACCTACATCATCTGCAACGACAATTGAGCCTCATGTTCCTGATCTTGTTTATCTTGATGGCGCA